>CAUYYV010000005.1:0-24897 GCA_963577075.1 Phycisphaerae bacterium | reverse complement strand
ACGGCTTGTTCGTCATCGTGTGGATCGCTAGCCGCGAGGCATCCTTGAGCCGCTCATCCGTCATGCAACACCTTTCCGTCCATCGTTGGTGCCAACCTGCCCGGCCGTCCGGATCGAGCGTTGCCAGCTTAGCACATCCACATCATCGCCGGCCCGCCGCCTCAGCGTATCACGTCAGCACGCTCTCGGGACCTGGGCGCAGGAAGGCTGCATGATCGGAAATGGGGCCTTGACCCGCAGGGCGGGGCGAGACGTGGCGGATGGGCGGCGTCCTGCCGAGCCAAGGCACGTCAGGGATCGTAAGACCCGTCCGCCCGGTGGACAATCGGACACAAGGATGCACAATGGTGCCTGCAAATACTGGAGCGATCGGCGGTGAAGTTCGCGAGAGACTTTCACGCCACCTCCGACCGGAAAATGGTCATGACCGAGCCGAAACTCTCCCGCGAAGCGTTCGACATCTTGGTGGTACGCAGCGGCCTGCCGCTCAACGAGGCCAAGAAGGCGGAACTCTACGCTGCCTACGGCTATCTTGAGGAGATGAAGGAGCGGGTACGGACAAGCGGTGAACACCCGCGCGATTCACAATCCTCACACGTGTCCCGGGCGCCCAAGTGATGTCGAAAACAACATACAATGCGGTTCCGACAATTGCGGAGGCCGCCTCGATTTTTGCTGCCTGACCGTGCCAACCGGCTTCCGGTAACAGTTTACTGGTCCGGACGTTTGTTGACAGTCTGGCATGTGCAAATGCCCACCCACGACGATGATTTAAAAGGAAGTGAACATGTTACCACCGGCGCGCCCCTGGTCTCGCGAAGAAATGATGAAACGCATTGCATTTTTCAAAGACCTCAAGGGGCACAAGACAGGCTTGGCAGACAGCCATCTGCCTGAGTGCGAGCGAGAGCTCTTTAACGTGATCGGCTTCAAGCCGCCCAAAGCCGAAGAAGATGGTCACTCCCCGGTCGGTGCCGACGCGTCCACAATCACCGCAATAGATATCTTTGAGGGCTTCAATCTGGGCTTCGTAAAATGCAAAGAGGGGTGCGGACCTCTCATGCACAACCATGACACCAACGAAACCTTCATGCCGATCACCGGAAAATGGCGCTGCCACTGGAACGAAGGTGATGATTACGAATATGTCGATCTCGGCCCTTGTGATGTCGTGTCATTCCCACCCGGTCTTCAGCGGCGATTTTCCTGCATAGAGGTTCCAGAGGGCGAAACCGAATCGGTGCTGCTCCTAGTGATAGGCGGCAAAAATCCCCAAGCCGCCTACAGCGACGACGCCAATAGGATCATTGAGGAATACGACACAAGCCAACAGCACTGATCCGGATCCGGATTGCCAGGGGCGTGGTTTCGGAATTCCACGCCAAGCGGCGACAGGAATTCTGATGTTCGAACCATGCTCCAAAAATTATGTTTGGAACCTTCACGTACGTAGTAAACCGTGAAGTTCACAAGAGACTGGCACACCACCTCCGACCGGAAAATCGCCATGACTGATCCGAAGTTCTTCCGCGAGGCGTTCAATATCCTGGTGGTGCGCAGCGGCCATCTTGAGGAAACGACGGAGCAGATACGGATGGGTGGTGAGCACCCTCACGACTCAGAACCCATACACGTGCTCTGACCATGCAAGTGATGTCGAAAGCAAAGTACGATGCGATTCCGACGATTGCGGAGGCCGCCGCAGACATCGCGAGCGGTCGACTGTCCCCCGTCGCGCTGACCGAGGCCTGCCTGGCACGAATCGAGGCGCGGGATGGCGAGTTGCACAGCTTCATCCGAGTGGAGAAGCAAGCCGCACTGGAGAGTGCTCGAAAAGTCGAGACCGAGGTGCGGGCCGGGCGCTTGCGTGGACCACTTCACGGAATTCCGATCGCGCACAAGGATATCTTCCACACCGCGGGGATACCTACCACGGCCCATTCGAGGCTCCTGATCGACCACGTGCCGACCACCGATGCATTTACCGTGGCTAGTTTGGCGTCGGCGGGCGCGATCATGATGGGAAAACTCACCGCACACGAATTCGCTTGGGGCGGCCCGAGTTTCGACTTGCCCTGGCCGCCGGCGCGCAACCCTTGGAACACGGACCATTTCACGGGTGGATCCTCGAGCGGAACCGGAGCCGCGGTCGCGGCAGGACTGGTGCTCGGGGGCACCGGCTCGGATACGGGCGCTTCGATCCGAGCGCCGTCGGCGTTCTGCGGCATTGCGGGTCACAAGCCGACCTACGGCCTGTGCAGCCGCGCCGGCATCGAACCGCTCTCCTTCTTGCTCGATCATGCCGGCCCGATGGCATGGACAGTCGAGGACTGCGCAATCCTGCTGCAGGCCATGGCGGGCCACGACCCCGCTGACCCCGCGAGCGCCAAGGTAGCTGTACCCGACTATCGCAACGCCCTCGCGAACGGCGTGTCTGGACTTGATATAGGCGTCGTCCGACACTTTTACAACCAAGACGCCTCGGTCAGCGACGAAACCGGCGCCGCCATCGAATCAGCCCTCGGCGTGCTGACCTCCCTGGGTGCCCGGGTCCGCGATATCACCCTGCCTGCGCTGCAGGACTGGCACGCCTGTGGCTCGCTCATACTGCTGGCGGAAACCTATGCAGTGCACGAGTCTTGGCTGCGCACGCGATATGACGAGTACGGAGAGATCTTTCGCGACCGCTGCGCGTTGGGCGCCTTCATCACCGGCGCCGATCTCGTGCACGCGATCCGGATGCGGCGCGAACTGTGCAAGGCACTCAGCGACACAATGGATGGGATCGATGTGCTGGTGACCGCCGTGATGCCAGGTCCCGCCCCGAGGATAGAGGCGGTTTCCAAGTTCGGAGGTTTGGAGAAGCCGGGATTCACCCTGCCGTTCAACGTCGCAGGCACCCCAGCCCTCTCGGTGTGCGTCGGTTTCGACGACAGCGGGCTGCCGCTGGCCATGCAGATTGTCGGCCGGCCATTCGACGATGCCATGGTCCTGCGGGTGGGACACGCCTACGAGCGTGCGACAACCTGGCGCGAGCGCCGACCTCCAGGAACCTGAGGCCGATCGTTCACCGCCGGAGACGTGATCCTGACGTTGCAATACCTATTTGCCAATGCGTAGATCGCAGCAGCATCTGCGCAGCGACAACGGTTTGGAATTTATCGCCAAGGAGGGCCAGCGTTGGCTAGCAAAGGCGACGGTGACTACCCTGTACATCCACAAAGCCGGCCCATGGGAAAATACATGCGTGGAATCGTTCAACGGGAAATTGCAGGCTGAGTTGCTGAATCAGGAGTTGTTATTGAGTCTGGCGAAAGCGAGATATGTGCTGGACCAATGAGGCTGGACTACAACCACCGCCGTCCACATTCATCGTTGAGCTGGTGGATCCCCGCGGCGTCCAGCATGAGGTCACACACTTTGACGCGAAGAGCAAAATGCGTGGCACGTTGAAAATCAGCGGTGCATCAACACGCCTTGCCGTGACGCGGCCCCGGCGGGGGATCCGACCGTATAGACCAACCATCTTGGCGGAGTATTCGATATACTGATTCGCCTTGGTTATTTTTGGAAGGAGCGACCAGCCATGATGTTTCCCAGCAAGATTCGTGCGAAGTTGACGCGACGTGAACCGGTGCTGTGTATCTGCTGCCACTTGACCGACCCGGCCATCCACGAAATGATCGGACTGATGGGTTTCGACGCTATATGGTTCGACATGGAGCACCACGTCTACTCACTGGAGAGGGCCCAAGACCTGTTCCGCGCCGCGCGCCTGGGCAGCGGCGCCGACGTACTTGTGCGCCCGGCCGGCGGCGAGTTCAAGCGCTTGATGCGAATGCTCGAGGCGGGCGCCCAAGCGGTGATGTACCCACGCTGCTCCGGACCCGAAGAGGCTTTGCAGGTCGTCAAGGCGATGAAGTTCTTGCCCTTGGGTGAACGCGGTTGCGACGGGGGTAACCGTGACATGCCGTTCTGCCACATCGACACGACCGCATACTGCAAGGAAGCGAACGAGCAGACCGTGCTGTTATGCCAGATCGAAACACCCGCTGCGCTCGAGCAGGCGCAGCAGATTCTGGAAGTCGACGGCGTGGACGGCCTGTTTTTAGGGCCCCTTGACTTTTCCATCGAGGCGGGCATCCCCGGCCAGACGAACAGCCCGATCATCAAAGATGCGATTAAGCGCATTGCCGATGCCGCGAAGCAGACAGGCAAGCACTGGGGCATGCCCACGTCGTTCGAGAACGCGCCGAAATTGCTTGACATGGGCGCGACGCTGATCTGCTCCGGCGCAGACATCATGATGATAAAGATAGCGCTTGAGAAGACACAGGAAAACTTCGCAACGCTGGGCTTTACGTTCGACAACGCGATGAACCGCCGCAAAACGGAGATCGAGAGCAAACACGGATGACCAGCGAACACCGCGTCCTGATCATCGGCGTGGGATCGATAGGCGAACGGCACCTGCGATGCTTCGGCCAGACCGGCCGCGCCGATCTTTCGTTCTGCGAGATCAACGACGAATTGAGATCCGAGATCGCGGATCGGTACGGCGTCGCGCACACGTTCGCCGACTTTGATGATGCCGTCGCGTCGCATCCGGATGTCGCGGTCATCTGTGCACCGGCGCATCTGCACGTGCCCATGGCCACGGCGTTGGCCGACGCCGGCATCCACGTGCTCTGCGAGAAACCGCTGAGCACCACCCTCGACGACGTGGAGGAATTGATCGCAACCGCCGATCGCCGGAGCATCACCGCAGCCGTAGCATACGTCCATCGTTGCAACCCGCTGATCGTCCAGTTCAAGGAGGCGATCGACAGCGGGCGGTTCGGCAGACCGGTCAATCTGGTCCACGTCAGCGGCCAGCACTTCCCCTTTTACCGCCCGGCGTACCGGGACATCTATTACAAGGATCACAAGACCGGTGGCGGCGCGATTCAGGACTCGATGACACACATGCTCAACCTCGGTGAATGGCTGGTCGGCCCGATTGATCGGCTAACCGCCGACGCCGCGCACCTGCTGCTCGAGGGCGTCGAGGTCGAGGACACCGTCCACGTGCTCACCCGCCACGGTGATCTGCTCGGCAGCTACGCTCACAATCAGCATCAGGCGCCTAATGAAAGCTTCTACATCGTCGCTTGTGAAAGAGCGACCGCGTGCGTCGAGTACCACAACCATCGTTGGATGTGGCAGGAAAAACCAGACGAGAACTGGCACGTCGAAAAGCTCCCGCCGATACAGCGCGACGATATATTCATCGCGCAGGCGAACATGTTCCTCGATGCGGTGGAGGGCAAGGGTCCGGTGCGTTGCACGCTTGCGGAGGGCCTGCAGACGCTGAAGGTCAACCTTGCCACCCTCGCCGCCGCCGACAGACATACGTGGCAGGTGATTGACCGCTAAGACGGAGGACCCGCGATGGATATCGAAAAGATTGCTGTCGATTACGATCGCGACGGATACGTGCGTCTGCGTGGCTTCGTCAGCGCGGACCGGATCGCCCGGATCAAGACGCGGATCGAGAAATACCATCGCGACATATTGCCGAAACTGCCGCCCGACGACTACGTATTGGAGTCCGACGGCAAATCGGTACGCAATCTCTGGCGCATGGATCTGTACGACGACTACTTTCTGAACATGTCGCGCGAGGCGTTCATGATTGAACTCGTGTCAACGCTCATCCACGGCGAGGCGACGCTGATGCACGCCGAAACGTTCAACAAACCGGCGGGCGTCGGGTCGGCCGTTCCCTGCCACCAGGACAACGGGTATTTCAACCTGGCTCCGCCGGATGTGCTGACGGTTTGGATCGCGCTCGATGCGGCGACGGTCGAAAACGGTGCGATGTATTACCTGCCCGGGTCGCATCACAAGTTGCTGCCGCACAAGGCGTCGGGCGTCAAGGGAAACTCGCTAGGCCTGATCGATCCGCCCGACCCGGACCCGTCTCGCGAGTTTTGCGGAACGCTCGAACCGGGCGACGCGTTGATCCACCATTGCCAACTCATTCATCGCAGCGAGCCGAATCGATCGAACCGGCCTCGCGCCGCTCTTCTATTCGTTTATCAGGGCGCGCATACACGTGTGGACGAAGAGGGCAAGCGACGCTACCGAAAAGCGCTGGCGGCCGTGCTCAAGAAATAAGATGCCATAAAACACCCGATTGAGAGAGGACGCAAACGATGAGCAACTCGAACGCAGAACCGACGGTGCAGCAGCTTTTTGACCTGACGGACAGGTCGGCACTGATCACGGGCGCAACCGGTTGGCTGGGCAGTTCCCTGGCGCGTGCCCTAGCCGAAGCGGGCGCATCAGTGGTGATCTCGAGTCGCGACGCCAACCGCGCCAAAGAAGCGTCGGCAGGCTTACCAACTCCAGGCGGCGCAACGCACCACGGGGTCGCACTCGACCAGACCGATCCGAGTTCAACCGAACAGGGCTTCGCGGACGCCGTCCAGGCCGCCGGCAAGATCGACATCCTCGTCAACAACGGGCTTGATCCCGTCAAGCACGACTTAACAGACTGCACGTACGAGGAGTTCGTCAAGCAGCAGCGCAATACGGCCGCCTATTTCATCCTCGCCCGGATGTTGTGCAACCACGCCATCAGCCGCAGAGGCAGCGGCAGCGTCATCATGCTCGGATCGATGTACGGCCAAGTAGCATCTTATCCGGACGCTTACGAAGGTCTCGGCATGGCCAGCCCCGTCGCCTATCACGCGCACAAGGGCGGTACCATTCAGATCACCCGGCACTTGGCGGCCTACTACGCAAAGCACAACGTCCGTGTCAACTGCCTCAGCCCCGGTCCGTTCCCGCGCACCGATTTGAAATCCAAAATCGTTGACCGCCTTTGCACCAAGTTGCCGGCCAAGCGCATGGGCAAACCGCACGAGTTGAAAGGCGCCCTGCTGCTGCTGGCCAGCGACGCCGGCAGCTACATCACCGGTCAAAACATCACCGTCGACGGCGGCTGGATGGCGTGGTAACTCATTTTGGTATGACCGCAGTGTTCGTCGGCGATGCGGTGGCGATATGTGGGTACAGGCACACCAGCCTGTGACCGTATCGGCGCTCAATGGCCCCGCCGCCGCGCCTTGTGGCACGATCAACACAACCCTCAACTTGACCCCGCACGGTCGCGCACGAAAACCCCTTGAAACCCTGCGTTCCACGCTGTGCACGGCCGTGTGAAATGACTGAACATACAACGGTCGACTTGCAACCTATAATGGTCCGGCGGGAAGGATTCAGAGGTGAACCCGGACCGCCTTAACCCGCGGTGAACCCACGCTTGTGCATGGCGCACCGGTAAATGCTTGGTTGGCGGCGGTCTGCGGCACAGCATAACTTTGAGGAGTAACGATCATGCGACATCGAACACGCCTCCCGGTTATACCGCTCTTGTTGGTCGTCGTGCTGCTGATCGCCGTCGCGGCGTGGTCGGCGCCTATCGTGGCAAGCACGCCGAAACTGAGTGGTGATCAGCGAAGCCTGGCGGGCCTGGAGAAGATCCAACTCGTCTTTCACACAGACTTTCACACAGACAAGTTTGCCGATTATTTCACGAACTCGACGTTCACGATGGACGACATACGCGAGCAATGGCGCGACAGGCTCGAGCAGGCCGGATTCGAACTGGCAAACGGTTCCGACGCAGCAACCCTGCTGGTGTGGGCAAGGTCTCTTAAAGACGAAAATGTTCCCGAAGCGTGGGGATTTGCGGTCTTTTGCGATCTGATTCAGCCGGTGCACCTCGAACGTCTCGAACAGACGGTGACGCTGTCAACGTATCGGGGCATCTCGGTCGGACTCGAGCACAAGAGATCGGCGCAACGAGTCTTCAAGGGTGAACTTGACTTTCTGCTCGACTCATTCATCAAAGCAGCGCATATGGCAACCAAATACGGCAAATAATCATCGTGTCCGTTACCGCGTGATGGAGCGGACACGACCGGCGAGCACCGATCGATCACCACTACAACGCAGCGGCTCGTGCGAGACATCACCCTTGAATATGGAGCAAACGCAGGATGTGTTCGGATTCCTGCTCGACACGTTCCGTAAGAACTGCCCGTGCACCAGGCTGATCGGGAAGTAGCGTTGGCAACAGCCGAAGCACAACCCGTCACGAGTTGCCTCACGCCAGCGGTTGGCCGGGCAGCAGCGGGGGCATGGGGCAGCCCAGTGCGTCGGCGATGGCGCGCAGCAACTCGCCCTGGTGAACGGAGACGTCCTGATCGGCGACGATCGTCGCGGCACAGGCAGCCAACAACTTGCGCTTCTCTCGCGGCCCGACCTCGGCCAGATGATCCAGCGCCGCGTCCAGCGCACTGAACCGGCATTTTTCCATCGACAAAGGCGTCAAGCCCGACAAGCGCAGTTGCGACGCACCAGCGCCGAATGCCTTGGCCGCGTCGGCGCGGTCCTTGCACGCGTACGACAGGATCGACAACAACAGGGCACACTGCTCGACCATCGGCCGCAGCGAGTAGTAACGCGTGCGCGGCGGCTTGACCGTTGTGAAAAGCGGCTCGAGGTGACGCAGAATGATCCGCCGCAGCACCCACTCGAACAGGTCCACCTTCTCATCGGCGCGGATCAACGCGTCCACGTTCGCCTTGAAGGCCTGATACTGATCCGCCGAGAGTTGGCGCAGCGAGCCCAAGGCCATGTCAACTAGTGGGAGGCGGGCATGGGGGTCGAGTTGATCGGCCAGTGGCTCGAGTTGCAGCGTGAGTTGATGCACCTGTGCGTCGGCGTGCTCGCTTAGCCGCTGTTCTTGGTGTTTGCGCGCTTTGGCGTCGCTGTCAAGAAGCAGTACGTAGATCAACGCGCGAGCCCCGTACGCCTCATGCGCCGCCTGCTTGAGCGGCTCGGGCAGATCGGCTATCAACCGCGCGGCGTATTGGATATGTCCATCGGAGATCTGGCCGACGAATTGCAGCGCCGGTCGTAACGGTTCCTGAGAAGTCACGGCAGCCGCGGCCAATGCACCCGTGAATGCCTGGGCACGTGAAAGATGCGCTATCTTGCGGTCGCGTTTTTCAACCATGGTTTTGGACGGCTCAACCTCGGGGAATTGTCCGTCCCAACGCGGCTCGATCCGGCGGATCCGCTGGGCCAACGGCGGGTGAGTCGCCATCATCGCACCCATCACGTGCGACACGCCCTCACCAAAGAACATGTGGCTGGCCTCCTCGGCATTGGAGCTGGTAATCTTTGCGCCGAACGTGTATCCACCGATCTTTTTCAACGCGCCGCCGATACCATCGGGATGGCGGGAAAACTGAACGGCCGAGGCATCGGCGAGAAACTCGCGCTGACGCGACACGGCCGCCTTGATCAGCTGCCCGAAGAACACGCCGACATACCCGATGATCAAAAGCGCCAACCCGATGGCGAGCATGACCATCACGCCGCGGCCATCGCGGTTGCGACGATTGTAAGAGCCGGCCGACGAGTACACTGCCGACCGCATCATAATCCCGCCGATCAACCCGATGGCCAGGATGCCGTAGGTGATGCCGATCAGCCGAATATTCAGCCGCATGTCGCCGTTGAGGATGTGGCTAAACTCGTGTGCCATGACGCCCTGCAACTCATCGCGCGATAGCAGTTCGATACAGCCGCGTGTTACGCCAATAACCGCGTCGTCGGACGAAAAGCCGGCGGCGAACGCATTGATTGACGCCTCGTTTTCCATCAGGTAAACCGGCGGGACCACGGTGCCGGAGGCGATGGCCATCTCTTCGATGACGTTGAGGATTTTGCGCTCGAGCGGGGCGGCACTGCCTGGGTCGATCAGCCTGCCTCCCAGTGACTCGGCGATGACACGCCCGCCGGCACGCAACTCAGAAATCTTGTACGCCGACGCGGCGCCCACCACCGCCAGCGTGCCCAGTCCGACGCAAAGCAGCAGCTTCGGTTGCCATATCTGCTGTTGCGTCTTGGCCGCGATGATGCCGGCGACCACGAGATAAACCATCGCCGTGATCGCCACCAACGCCAGCACAAACAGTACGACCAGTCGGCCCGTCTTCTTGCGGGCAACTTCCTGATGATCAAAAAAGTCCATGGTGATACGTTTTGCGAAGTACGGTGCTGGCGCCGCGATACAACGGAGTTAGTTGAACGACACTTTCGGCACCTCGCGCTCGGCGGCGTCGGTGATCTCGAACAATTGCGCCTCGGCGAAGTTGAACATGCCGGCGAAGATGTTGGGCGGGAATGACTCACGATACGTGTTGTATCGCATCACCGAATCGTTGAACGCCTGCCGCGAAAACGCGATCTTGTTCTCCGTCGAGGTCAACTCCTCGCTGAGCTGCATCATGTTCTGGTTGGCCTTGAGATCGGGATAGGCCTCCATCACCGCGAACAGTCTGCCCATCGCGCCGGTCAGTGCGCCCTCGGCGCCGAGAAGTTGCTTGATCGCGTTGGCGTCGTCGGGCGCGGCGGCGGCCACCTTCTCCGACGCCACGGCTTGGTTACGCGCCGCGATCACCGCCTCCAGCGTCTCACGCTCGTGTGACATGTACGTCTTGGCCGTCTCTACCAAGTTCGGGATCAGGTCGTAACGACGCTTGAGTTGCACATCGATCTGGGAAAAGGCATTCTTGAACCGATTGCGAAACGCGACCAGCCGATTGTATATGCTGATGATCCAGAAGATCGCGATGATAACAATCACACCGAGCACGATGGTGGTGATCAGTCCAGATGTCATAGTGATGCTCCTTTGCTCGGGTATTGTTTGCTCGTGCGGCCTATCACCGACGCAGCCGCCACTATCTATCATGGCATGTTGTCACAATTATTCAACCGGAACGGCCCCCAAATACGCATACACGCGGAACTGACCAGGTTGCGTCGCAGTTATGCGGCGATGGCGGTGCGGTTTTGGTCGGGCTAAACTACCTCGATGCAACTCGACGAGTTTACGTTTGACTCGGGGCCCTTGCCCCTGCCTTGCCGGGTGGCGTCGCCCGCTGCTACCGCGACGTCGACCGATCCCGCGTTGCTTGTAATGCTCGGATCACACCGACAGATGGCCTTCGAGCATGATGGGTTGTCCGACGTGCCGCGGGCGTTCGTCACCGCCGGGCACCGGGCGGTCAGCATCGACCTGCCCTTCCACGGCGACCGGGTCATCGACGGTCACAAGGAAGGCATCGATGGCTTCTGCGAAGCGGTCGTGGCGGGGCAAGACCCGTTCGGTCCGTTCGTCGACGACATCGGCGCGTGCATCGATGCCTGCGCACAGCGCGGGTGGGTGCGCGACGATCGGGTGTTTGTGACAGGCGTGTCGCGTGGCGCGTATTGCGCGCTTCGGGTAGCGGCCGCGGATCAGCGGGTCAACGCCGTCGCGGCCCTGCAGCCGGTCACCGACTGGCGCGCCCTGCGCGAGTTCGAAAGCGTGCGCGATGACCCGGCCGTCGCGGCCCTGGCGATCGAGCACTGGGTGAACGACCTGGCCGGCAGGCCCGTGTTCGTCGCCATCGGCGCCAACGATCGGCGGGTGAGCACACAATGTTGCGTGCAATTTGTCACCGCCCTGGTCGAGGCCGAGCACCGAGCGGGTACCGAGCGATCAATGCTTGATTTCCACCTAGACAGCTACGGCAACGGCCACAGGGGCGACCAGATCTGGTACAGGCGAGCCGCACAATTCCTGCTCGATGTGGCCAAGCCACCGGAAAACAGATCGCCTTGACATCACGACCGCGGTAACATGATCAGCCGTCGAACGACGATCAGGAGCAACCGCTGGTGGACACGCCGCTTTTTCCGACGACAGTGATCGGGAGCCTGCCGAGACCCACGTGGGTGCTCGAGGTGATTCTAGACCGCAAGTCGGGCAGGATTTCCGAGCAGGACGCGTCGCCGCTTCTGGACAGCGCGATCGAATCGGTGATCGCGATGCAACACCGCGCCGGGCTCGACGAGATCACCGACGGTGAGTGGCGGCGCGAGAGCTACGTCAAGGTCTTCGCCGAACGTGTGCGCGGGTTCGAACCCGATCTGAACATCAGCGGGATTCCCTATCCGGCGGTCATAGCGCCGATCGAGTACTACCGGCCGCTCGTGCTGGAAGAAGTTGAGTTTGTTCGGCCCCGCACCAAACGACGAGTCAAGATCACCCTGCCGGCGCCGCACATCATCGGCCGGCGCATGTGGCACGCGGACCACTCGAAGAAGGCTTATCCCACGCGGGACAAGCTGATGGAGGCGTGCGTACCGATCCTTCGCCGCGAGGTCGAGACCTTGCGCGACGCCGGCGTCGACACGATCCAACTCGACGAACCGTGGCTGAGCACAATGGTCGACCCATCGTTTTGCGCCGAGGAGGACATCGGCGACCCGCCCTACGAGATGGATCGGTGCGTCGATCTGGTCAACCAGGTGCTCGACGGCATTGACGGCGTTGCGACGAGCATGCACCTGTGCCATTCGCACTTCCAACGGCAGCACGGCACCGAGGGATCGTACGAACCGATCATGCCGGCGCTGGCGAAGGTTCGATCCGCTACAATATCCATGGAATACGCGACGCCCGCGACGGGCGGCGTCGATTCGCTGAGCCGGTTTCCCGAGAACGTCCGCCTCGGGTTCGGCTGCATCGACCACTGCGACCGAAAGGTGGAATCGGCAGACGACGTGATCAAACGGGTGGAAAGCGCCATGCAATACGTGGACAAGAGCCGCATCACACTGCACCCCGACTGCGGTTTTTCCCCGTCGGCACAGAATCCGATGGACCTCGACGAGGCGTACCTGAAACTCAAGGTGATGTGCGAGGCGGCCCAACGGCTGCGCGAAAAATACACCTGAATTTTCTCAAGGGATCGATTTCCATGAACGTACCACCGCGGCACAAGTATGAACTGTCGATCGAGCAGCGGCGATTTTTCTTCACGAACGGCTACCTACGCGTCGAGGGGCTTCTCAGCGACGAGGAACTGGCCGAACTGGATGCCTACTCGACCGATGCGATGCACGGCAGGATCAATTTTGATCACGTCGAGACCGCGGGCGTCGAGCCACACAGCGAGGGCAACACGCCGGCTGAGATGGAAGACAAGTTCTTCCGGTTCATTCACTTTCATCGCCACGTTGAGTTATTCGAGCGATACATGCTGCACCCACGCGTGTTGGACGTGCTCGAACAGTTAATCGGTCCAGATGTGTCGGGCCTGCAATCGATGCTGTTCTTCAAACCGCCGGGCCAGCACGGCCAAGCGTATCACCAAGACTCGTATTACATCAAGGTCAAGCCGGACACGGTCTGCGGTGCGTGGATAGCGATTGACGGCTGTGACGAGCAAAACGGGTGCATGTACTTTGTACCCGGGTCACACATGGAGCCGATCTACCAGGACGTGCGCAAACCGGACAACACGCAGGATTTCAAGGAGAACCTGACCGAGATTGCCAGCGTGGATGAGAGCCGGGACATGCCGGCGATCGCGAACGCGGGCGACGTCGTCTTTTTCCACGGGCGTATCATCCATCGCTCCAAGCAGAACCACACCAAAGACCGCTACCGCCGCGCGTTCGTCTGTCATTACGCCAACGCCCGGTCGTACACAGAATGGAACGGCGGCAACGTGGAGCACATCCTCGCCCGCGGCGAAACGCATCTGCCACACGCCATGCCGAAGTTCGTCGACCAAAACACGACGGCGTAGCACCTGTTCGACAACTTCCCCTTCGTGCCGGATCGCAGGGCGCCCTATCTGCGTGCCGATGTGACACGATCGTTGATCAGAAAAGTTATGCAACTGTGTGGACGATGTGACTTTCGATTCAGCGTTGCAGCAACAGGGCGGCAGCGGTGCGTTACTTCGCCGACAACCAGTCGGGGCCGATGCCGATGTCCACTTTGAGCGGCACGCTCAGCTTCATGGCCGATTCCATTTCCTCGCGGACGATCTCGGCTTGGTCCTTCGCGGCTCCGCGCGGCGATTCGAGCAGTAGTTCGTCATGAATCTGGACAAGCATTTTCATCGGCAACCGGTCGCGGTGGATGCGCCGATAAAGGTTGACCATGGCGGTCTTGATCAGGTCGCCGGTGGCGCTTCCCTGGACAACGGTGTTGATTGCCAATCGTTCGCCGAGCGATCGGGTGGCGGGGCTGCGTGACTGGATCTGCGGAATTTGCCGCCGCCGCCCGAGCATGGTGCGCACGCCGCCTGTCTCCAGTGCTTCATCGACACAATGGTGCATGAACCGGTCGATGCCGGAAAAACGTTTGCGATAGTCGGCGATCAAAACCTTGGCGCCCGTTTCATCTAGTCCGTCGATCCGCCGTGCCAACCCGTAAGGCGTCACACCGTAGATGATGCCGAAATTGATCACCTTGGCGGCGTTGCGCTGCGCGACGGTGACCTTGTCGAGCGCGACGCTGTACACCTGTGCCGCAACGGCCGCGTGAATATCCCGATCGTTGTTGAACGCCTCGGTCAAACCCGGATCCTGCGACAGGTGTGCGAGGATGCGCAGTTCGATTTGTGAGTAATCAGCGCAGATGAGAAGATGGCCTGGTTCGGCGACGAAGGCCTTGCGGATCTGCCGGCCGACTTCCGTACGCACGGGGATGTTCTGCAGGTTCGGCGCACCGGACGACAGCCGACCCGTCGCGGCGCCGAGTTGCTGAAACGAGGCGTGGATCCTCCCGTCGTCCTTGTAAACGCTGCTGTGCAGGCGGCCGAGGTAGGTGTTGACCAGCTTGGCGAACCGGCGGTATTCGACGATCAGCCGGGGCACGAGCGTCTGCTGCGGTGTCAGGTCCTCGCGTTTGGCAAGCTTCTCGAGCACTTCGGCGTCCGTCGACGCACCCGTCTTCGTGCGCTTGCCCGTGGGCAGGCCCAGTTTCTTGAAGAGCACCTCGGCCAACTGCTTGGGTGAATCGAGATTGAACTCGCCACCCGCCGCCTCGAAGATTTGACCGCGCAACACATCAATTCGGCCGGCCAGATCATTCTTCTGACGCAGAAGCTCGTCTGGATCGATGCGGATGCCGTTGCACTCCATGTCCGCCAGCACCTCGACCAGCGGCATCTCGACCGCCGCCAACGCCGCCATCCCCTTTTCAGCGAGCATCGGGGAAAGCTTTTCGTAGAGCCGAAGCGTGATGTCGGCGTCCTCCGCAGCGTACGGGGTAATCTGATCGAGCGGAATCTGATCCATCGTCGCCTGCTCGCTGCCGCGCTGTCCGATCAGCCGGCTGATCGGGGCCATCTTGTGCTGCAGCAGCGTCTCGGCCATGTGATCAAGCCCCCGGCTGGCGTAGCCGAGCAACTGGCAGGCGATCATCGAATCGAACGCGACGCCACGCAGGTTTATGCCTGCGTGCCGCAGCACGTGCACGTCATACTTGAGATTGTGGCCGCACTTCGACACTGTTTCATCTTCGAGCACGCTACGCAGCACGTCGAGCACGGTTCGCTCATCGAGGTGACGATCGGGATATGGCGATACGATCGGCACGTACACGCCTGCACCTGTGCGCCATGAAAATGAAAGGCCGCATAGCCGTACCCGCCTGCCCAGGCCGATCGTCTCGGTATCCACGCTGACCAGTGGCGCGGCGCACAGGTCATTGAACAACTCATCGAGCGCTTTGCGCGTCGTGATCGCGCGGTAGTCATACGACTCGGCGGTTGTGAAGCCCGCGGGGACTTGCTCGGGGTCGGCCGGCTCGCCGTCATCGCCATAAAGCGACTCGGGGAACAGATCGTCTGATCCGGGTTGCGCGGCCGGCGGGTCCGTGTCCGCAGGTTTTACCAACTCGTCGAGGTCACGGATATGCCGCCGGAAACCGAGCGCCTGAAAGAATTGCCGCAGCGCCGTTGCATCGATCGCGCCGATTTGCGCGTCGGCCAGGTCAAAATCCATCTCCACATCACGCTTCAACTCTACTAGCCGAAGGTTCAGCGGCAGGCGGTCCGCGGCGGCCGCGATGTTCTGCCCGCGCTTGCCCTTGATCTTGTCGATGTTGGCCAGCACGCCGGTGACCGATCCGAACTCGCTGATCAGCTTGGCGGCCGTCTTCGGCCCGACGCCCTCAACACCGGGGATGTTGTCCACCTTGTCGCCCATCAAAGCTAAAACGTCGACGACCTGATCCGGTCGGATGCCTTTTTCCTCCTCCAGCCGAGCGACGTCGATCGTTTCGTCTTTATGGATGTCGAACATGCAGACGCGCGGGGTGAGAAGTTGCTCAAGGTCCTTATCGCGCGAGACGATGCGAACCTGCATGTCACCGTGATCTGCATCGTCGAGCACGCGCTGCGTAAGCGTGGCGATCACATCGTCAGCCTCGGCGCCCTCGACGCCTACGATCGGGATGCCGAACAGCCTGGTCATCTCGAAGATGCGCTGCTCCTGCGGAAAAAAATCGTCGGGCGGCGGCTCGCGGTTGGCCTTGTACTCGCTGTACATCTCGTCGCGAAACGTCTTGCCGGGCAGATCAATCGCCATGACGACGGCGTGTGGTTTGTGTTCCACGAGCAATTTCAGCAACATGCCGGCAAAGGCGAACACCGCTTGCGTTGGCTCGCCAGTCACCGGGCTGCTCATGCCACCGCGGATCGCAAAATACGCGCGATAGATCTGCGCGTGGCCGTCGATGAGATAGATGGTGTCGGTCGATTCGCCCGCAGCCATAGCCGCGATTATACGCCCGGTCACCAATCGAGGGGCTTAAGCCAGGCGTTGCGCAGGTCGTCGAGCGGCGCGGCGATCAGTGGTGGGCCGTCGAGGTTGACGACCGTGAGACGACTATGATCGGCAAAGGTGCCGATGATCGAGTACGGCGCCCCCCCGGCATCAAGAAGCTGTTGGGCGCGATTCAGGTTGGCCGGTTCAATTTCGAGCAGATATCGGCTCGAAGTTTCGGCGAAACACCAGGCTTCCAGTGACAGGCCGGTGTCGGGCGAAATATCCAGGCCGACACGTCCTGCGAAGGCCATCTCCGCGGCGGCGACAAGCAGGCCCCCTTCGCTGCAATCGTGGGCCGATCGCACCAGGCCGTTGACGATCAGGTCCGCCACGGCCGCGGCGCACTTTGGGCCGGCTTTCAGATCGACACGTGGAATCTGCAAATCACAAGACCGATCGCCGGTGGTACGCACGTAATGCGACCCCCCCATTGCCGACGTTGTTTGCCCGACCATCAACAACACGTTGCCGGGGGACTTGGCGTCCATGGTCACGCAGCGTGCGATGTCTTCGACGATGCCCACGGCGGTGATAAGCAGCGTCGGCGGGATGGTAATGGCCGGGCCGTCATCGGTGGCGAACTGGTTGTTGAGCGAATCTTTGCCGGAGATGAACGGCGTGCGATACGCCAACGCCCCGTCGTAGCATGCCTCGGCCGCGCGCACCAGCGCACCGAGGTGCCGCGCGTCGTCGCAACTCGGCCAGCAAAAGTTGTCGAGAATCGCGATGCGAGTCGGGTCGGCACCGACACAGACGACGTTGCGTACCGCCTCATCGATTGAGGCCAGCGCCATCCAATAGGAGTCGCCGTCGGCTGCGTATTGGGGCGACGCCTTCTCACCGATGGTCGGTTGCAACCCACAGCCAATCGCAACGCCGCGATCCGATGAAAACTTCGGGCGCACAACGGCCGCATCACTTGGACCGTCTTGTTGCGGACCAACCAAGGGCTTGATCACCGATCCGCCCTGCACTTCGTGGTCGTATTGACGCACGATCCACTGCTTCGAAGCGATGTTCGGATGAGAGAGCAGGCCAAGCAGGATCTCGTTGAGGGACCGAGGAGATGGGACAACCGAACGTTGCAGCAAGTTGTCTGGTTGTTTCCCCTTCTCCCCCCTGTCCCTTGGCCCCCCCATCCCTCCCACGCCCCATTGCGCCTGTCGCGTCGGGGTCGGGATGCCGTCGTGCAACAGGCCCATCGGCAATCTTCCCACCTCGGCACCGCTGTACGTAAGCACGAGCAACGGATCGCCACTCTCATCGGTTTGGCCGAACCGGCCCAGATCGCACAACTCGACCTCCTCTGCCTGGCACAACCGGTGCAGGGTCTCGACGCTGTCGGGCGGGACGGCCAGCACCATACGCTCCTGCGCTTCGCTGATCCAGATTTCCGTGTAGGAAAGCCCGTCGTATTTGAGCGGCGCGGTTTCGAGCGTCACGATAGCACCGATCTTTTCGCCCATCTCGCCAACGGCCGATGAAAACCCACCGGCGCCGCAATCGGTGATCGCGTGGAAAAGTGGTTGCGTGGGTGTGTTATCCCGCCCACCGGAGTTTGGGGGGCGTGGGTCACGTGCTTGCAGGATGACATCCATCATTTTCTTTTGCGTGATGGCGTTGCCGATCTGCACAGCGTGTGAAAACTCGTCGGCGTGCGTGTCGGTCAACTCGGCGCTAGAGAAGGTGGCGCCGTGGATGCCGTCACGCCCGGTACGCCCGCCGAGCACAATGATCCTGTCACCCGGCGCCGGCTCTCCGAACGCGTGCTCGAGCGGCAGGATGCCGACACACCCTACGAATATGAGCGGGTTTCCCACATAATCGTCGTCAAAGCAGACCGAGCCATTGACCGTGGGGATGCCCATGCGGTTGCCGTAGTCACGTACGCCCGCGACGACCTGTTGGAGAATACGCCGGGGATGCAGAACCCCGGCGGGCAAGCAGTCGGATTTCGGGTTCCGGGTTTCGGGCTCCGGATCACATCGATTCCCTATGCCGATCACCCGATCCCCGATTCCTGGATCGGCCACACAGAATATGTCAGTATTTGCGATCGGCCGAGCGCTCTTGCCCGTGCCCATGATGTCACGGATGCACCCGCCAATGCCCGTCGCAGCGCCGCCATACGGCTCAAGGGCGCTGGGGTGGTTGTGCGTTTCGACCTTGACGGCGATGCCGTCTTCGTCGTCGAACTTCACGATGCCGGCGTTGTCCTCGAACACGCTGACACAGAACGCGCTGTGGCTTGCGATAGCGCTGTCGATCAGTTGGTGCGTGGCAGCGGCGATGGTCGAGCGCAGCAGGTTGTCAATAGTGACTGACCCGTCGGGGTTGACGGTGTGACCGGGGCGGCCGGTCCAGTTTATTTCGGATTTCAGATTTCGGATTTCGGATTGGTAGTGGATCGTCGATTTGAGCGTCTTGTGAACGCAGTGCTCGGACCAGGTTTGGGCCAGGGTTTCCAACTCGATGTCGGTTGGTTCGCGCCCGGCATCACGGTAGTAGGCCTGGACGGCCTTCATCTCTTCAACACTGAGAAACAGATGCCCAGCCCGTGACAGGCGGACAAGATCGTCGTCGTCGAGTTCGCGCAGGGGCACCGTCACGATGCGCAACTCAAACGCCGAACCACGCGGAAACCGCGGCGGCCAAAACGGCTCGGTGTGAATGTCATGTATCACGGGGTTGGCCGATATCGCCTGTGCCAGGCGTTGTGCCGCCTCGACATCGGCGCAGCCTATCAGGTCGTAACGTTTTCCGGTGCGCACCTCGATGCCGTCGCCACCGAGTCGAGGCAGCATCTCGACGATGGCTTCCCTGGTTGACTGCGCCACGGGATCCATCACGCCGGGTTTATAATGCACTTCAATGGTGACACCAGGCGCATCGCCGATTACGTCGGCCGACCCGATCACCGCGTGCTGATTGATCG
The DNA here is from genome assembly GCA_963577075.1 of Phycisphaerae bacterium. Classification (GTDB taxonomy): domain Bacteria; phylum Planctomycetota; class Phycisphaerae; order Phycisphaerales; family Phycisphaeraceae; genus CAUYYV01. The sequence goes on along the minus strand of CAUYYV010000005.1, from coordinate 5,222 downwards.
GATCGGCCAGCAGCACCCGGGCGACCTGATTGATCTCACTATCGTGCAGTCCCGCCTCGATCAGATAAACGCGCGAGGTTTTTATCTCAGCCACGCCCATGCCGAGGAGTTGGGCCTGCTCGAAAAGTGAAGCGGCCACGGGATCGTACTCGTCTTCGGTACAGCGGACCTCGACGCGGTGGACACGCGTGGTGAAATTCGAAACGTCGGCCGTGGCTGTCATCGTATCGGCAGGATACTGCGGCGTGGCCGGCGCGTAAATGCGGACGATCTCCTTGAACCCACATGTCCGGCCTTTGGCCTCATCTATGGACCCCAAAGACACGTATTACAGTATGTCATGGTCGCGAAGGTGACGCTTCATTTGTGACACGGGGTCGTTGGCCGGATCGAGTCGCACGGCCTGCCAGCCACGCCGCACTGCCGCATCAACGTTCGATGCATCGTCGTCAAAATACACGATGGCGTGCGGCGCAATCTTCGTCACGGCTTCGACGTGGGCATAGGCCTTATCGCTGGGCTTCATCGCACCGATCAGATGGCTGGCGAACCGAAAGTGCAGGCGATCCAACGGCAAGCGGCGGTCGCTGTCGTTTGACATGATACGCCAGTGTCGATCGTTCGTATTCGACAGGCAGGCGGTTCGTGCGCCGCAGTCCCGCACCTGCTCAATCAGCGCCGCGACACCGCGATAGGGCTTTCCGATCCACGCATCGGACACGGCCGCCACCTGCGGCACCGTTAAGCCCGCCATCTCCGCCATACGCCGATCGAACGTGTCGTTGTCGATCCGACCGCACTCGTGTTCGACGCAAAGCTCGTTCACTTTCACGGTAAATCCGGCCTGCCTGGCGTGCGCCGTCACGGGCACGCCGCACGCCACACACGCATCGCACCAACTGTCGGCGATGTGGATCAACACACGCCCGAGGTCGAAGCAGACAAGTTCGATCTCGACTCGTGTCATGGCAACGGTACTAGGGGTGGGCTCGCCGGCTGCCGCATCACCGCAGTTGCCCATCGCCGCGGACGATCCACTTGTACGTCGTCAGGTCGGCCGCTCCCATCGGGCCACGCGCGTGCAGCTTGTCCGTGCTGATGCCGATCTCGGCACCCAGCCCGTATTCACCGCCATCACTGAACCGAGTCGAGCAGTTGACGAACACGTTGGCCGAATCGACCCGCCGGGTAAACATGTCGGCATGATCAATCCGGCTGGTGACGATCGCATCTGTGTGTTGCGAGCCGTACCGGTTGATGTGATCGATAGCCTGATCAAGATCGTCAACAACGCGTACGGCCACGATCAGATCGAGAAATTCGGTGGACCAGTCATCTTCGCAAGCCGGCCTAGCATTCGCGAATGCGGCGCGGGTGGCGTCGTCGCCGCGAATTTCACAGCCATTTTTCGCAAGCGCTTCGCAAACCCGTGCAAGCAAGCCTCGCCGGGCGGCGTCGGCGTGCATCAAAATAGTTTCAGCCGCGTTGCACACACCGGGGCGCTGAGTCTTGGCGTTGATACAGATGTCCACCGCCATCTGATCGTCACACGCGTCATCGACATAGACGTGACAGTTGCCGGCGTAGTGCTTGATCACGGGGATGTGTGCCTGCTCGACGACGGCTTTGATAAGAGACTCGCCGCCGCGTGGGATGGCAAGATCAATCCTACCGACTTTACGGAGCAATTCACCGACGGCGGCGCGATCGGTGGTCTGGACCAGTTGCACCGTTTCGCGGGCGAGTCCCGCTTCGGCCAGCGCGTCACCGACGCACGCTGCGATGGCGCGATTCGAATGAACGGCTTCCTTGCCGCCACGCAAAATCACCACGTTGCCGCTCTTGATGCACAAGGCGGCGGCGTCCGAGGTAACGTTGGGCCTGCTCTCGTAAATGATCAACACGATGCCGATCGGCACGCGTACCTTGGCCAGATTCAGGCCATTGGGCCTGGCGTAGCCGTCGATCACCTGCCCGACGGGATCAATCTGGTCGGCGATCTGGTCGACGGATCTCGCCATTTTCGCAACGCCGGCCGGGTCGATGCCCAACCGACCGAGCAGCGCATCGCTCAGCCCGTTTTTACCGCCGGCGTCGAGGTCGCGTGCGTTGGCAGCGATGATCGCATCCGCGGCCTCGCCTAGGCGACGTGCCACGGCGTGCAACGCGGCCGTCCGCTGCGCACCGGAGGTATTGGCCAACGCCCGACTGGCCGTCACGGCGCTAGAGGTCAGTTGCTCGCAATGGGCGCGCACATCGGGTGTATCGGTTACCGAAGACGAGGGCGCCACTGATGAACTGGTCACGAACCGACCTCCTCACACGCGCATCGATTTTATCCGACAGGGGCGACGATATCCATAATCAGCCTGATTACAGGCGAACGTCGCTTTGCACCCAGGTTACTCGGCGCCCTGTATTTCGGACTCTCCGTTGGGCAACACAGACTCTGGTGTGACTTTGGGCACTGCCTTAAACGTCATGGTGATCCGCTTCGGAGGAGTCGGGCTTGTTACGCCGTGGGGCAATATCAGAGTCGGGTTTCCCTCCCATTTCTCTTTTTCCAAGTCCTTCGAGGACAGCGGCACGACCAACTCGATTTTAAGATCACGACTTTCAATCTTTCCCTTGAGTTCTCTCGAGGCGTGTAGCTCGATTCCCGTGTCGGTCCTATCCGCATCATCCATGTCAATGATGTACTTGCCAACGTCGTTGGGCTTCATCCTTACCTGGACCGGCACTCCGCCGAGCGTCCATGTCGCTCTTTGATCCTTGATCATGAAGGTCACAACGACCTTGGCCGGTGTCGGTTCGGGATCGTACCCCGGCGGCAAGAGATGAAGATCATCCTCGAGTTCCACCTGAAAGAATGTCGTATATGGCACATTGGGAGCATACTGCTGCTCCGCATTCGGCCCAATGCGCACCCCGAGCACAATCTGCTCGGGGTCATCACTGCTAAGACCGACAGGCAACATGATCCTTGCTTCGGGTGGTTCAATCTTCGGATCTCTTGTAAACACGACGCCACCGATCGGCACCGCTGAGATCGACAGTGTTTTTTCTATCAGTTCCCACACCCATACTTCCCGGCTGGCCGGTTCGACTTTTTCGATTCCGACGCCAAGCGCATGCAGCGGCTCATGGAACCGGATGCGGTCAGCGAGTGGAACCATCATCTTCCGACTGCCACCATCCCTAGTCGTCGGAGTGATCTCCAGTTCGATCGGATCGGCAACAAGCTTCTCAACCGCGCTGATTTGCTCGGATGTTCCTCGAAAATCGACGCGTACGTCATAGCCGCCGGCCGGCTGATCGATGTACAGTTTCTTCGCCGGCGGCTGGACAAAAAGGACTTTTACGACGATGGTTTTGCTCTGGGTTGTATTGGCCTCGGCGTAAAGCCATATCAGGGCAGTTATCACCGCGACGATCACGATCGTCTGCGATTCCAGCCAGAATCGAACTTGTTTTTTTGCCATGGTGGAATCAACCGGATTGATTGGGTTGCGAGTTTATGCTCGGCCCCGTCTCGTCTCGATCCTGATCGTCGTCAATGGGTGTCTGGCCCAGCCCTTCGATCAGGCGAGCGCGTACGTCGTCGATGCTCAGGCCACGGCTGAGCGTGCCGCGCTCGGCGATGCTGATCGCACCCGTTTCCTCGCTGACGATGAGCACCAGTGCGTCGGCTTCCTGGCTGAGTCCGATAGCAGCGCGGTGTCGAGAGCCAAGTTCCTGACTGATCTGCTCGCCCTCGACGAGCGGAAACTGCACGCCCGCAGCGATGATCCGATCACCCCGGATCACCATGCCCATATCGTGCAACGCGCTGCCCGGCCAGAAGATCGTGTTCAGCAGTGACCTCGACACCGCGCCATCCACACGCGTACCGGCTTCGACGATTGCCCCCAGCCCGACCTGGCGCTCGATCGCAATCAGCGCGCCAATCTTGTTCTTGCTCAGGTACGCCAGTGCGCCGAGCAGTTCTTCGATCACCCGCGCGCGGCGTAGCCGGCTGCGTGGAAAGATTTGCGTTTCACCCAACCGCACCAGCGCCCGGCGAAGTTCCGGCTGGAACACAATGATCAGGCCCAACGCGATGACGTCCAGGAACCGTTCGTACAGGTAGCCGATACGCTGAAACGCGTGCTCACCACCCATGACACTGATCGCCAGCGTCGCGATGACCAGGATCAGAATCACACCCTTGAATGCGCGTGCCCCACGCGTGCCACGTATGAACCGCAACGCGAAATAGATGAGGATCGCGATGACCATCAGTTCGACGAGCACTACCGCCGTGCCCGAACGGTCGTGGAAATACGCCTGCACACGCTGAAACTGTTGGAGAATGCGATCGAACATGCGACACCACCCATCGAGTCACGTCGAGGCCGCGGCAGGCCCGATAACGCCCGCTTGCGCCGGTAACCAAGGCGCGGCTTTCTATTCTATCGTCGCGGCGGGACCCCGTGACGAGTCGGCTGTTATGAATGTTATACTGCGCCGCCCGGTGGAGCGTTCCATACCACGGCTGGCAAGGCTCCGCGCCAATATCCAAACCACGCTTTCATGAGCAATCAGGCGGCGTTGAGACGCTGGCCGCCTGCCTGTTTGCCCGCGGTCACGTGCCAACAAGGACGTGCCGGGCATGGGCAAGACCATGATTGCCGCCGCCTTGGACTGCAGGCATGATTGATAGTTTTCGCGCATTTAGCTTACCCCTGATCTACTGCCCCGGACGGGCAGGGCATCACCGCCTGGGACCAGCAGAAGAGCGAGTTCGTCTTCAAGCCCGGGCTGATCGTCTCCAACATCCAGTCCGTCTGTGCCACCGCGTGATTAGCAAGACCCACATGCACGACGGCAACGGCGAAACCACTACCCGCGTCATGCAACAAGTACGCGAAACGGTGTCGTTTCCGATGTGGGCTTGATGACCAAGGCTGTCGGCCGGCCCACGAATCTGCTCTCGGTACACATCACGCAACACGCAGGCACCGACGGGTTCAGGCCAGTTTGCCCGACGCCTCGATCGGCCAGACCTCTACGACGCGGCCGGCTTCGTGGACGTGCATCTGGCGGTAGAGGTTGCAGGTGGTGCAGGCGTGGCTCGAAATGAGTTCGACCGTTTGGCCGACTTGCCAATCGGGCGCGTTTTTGATGACGGTGTGCTCCTCGGCGCCGAAGAAAGGCACTTCGACCCGGGGAAAATCCTTGAT
>CAUYYV010000004.1:0-26276 GCA_963577075.1 Phycisphaerae bacterium | reverse complement strand
ACCCTTCAATTAAGTGGGAGGTCACATGAACGACAATCACGAAGACATGCGCATTAAGGTTATTTTTTCGTGAAGCAATCAAGTCAGAAGAATTCCAAATACTCCGGTGCGCAGGCGCTTGCAGAATGCCTCCGCCTGAACGGTGTGCAGCATATCTTCTTCGTCACCGGGAATCCGTTGAACTTATGGCCGGCGCTTGAAGAAGAGGGCCTCCGCCTGATTCTGGCGCGCTCGGAGCGAGCGGCCGCGTTTATGGCCGATGGGTACGCGCGCGTCAGCAGACAGCCCGGCGTGTGTTTTGCGCAGCAAGGGCCAGGCGCTGTCAACCTCATCCCAGGTGTTGCCGAAGCGTGGATGGCGTCCAGCCCGGTCGTGGCGATCACGCACAATCGCGGGCCGGCGCTTGCGCAGAAGAACATGTATCAGGAACTCGACCAGATGGCGCTCTTCGAGCCGATCAGCAAATTCAACTTCCAAATCGGCGATCCGGCGCGCATCGAGGAGGCAGTGCGCAACGCCTTCCGCATTGCCATCAGCGGAAATCCCCGGCCCGTTCACCTGGACTTCCTCGACGTGGTCGCGACTGGCGCAGCTGAACGCCCTGATCGGTCCGGCGAGGTCACAATTCATCGTCCTCCACTCCAGCGCGGGCGGCCCGAAGCAGCGCAGGTGCGAGCGGCTTGCGCGGCGTTGCGGGCTGCCGAGCGCCCGGTCATCGTGGCCGGCCATGGCGTCATGATTTCGCAAGCCTGGGATGAGGTGCGTGAATTGGCGGAACTGCTTTCAATACCCGTCGCCACGACGCTCTCTGGCAAAGGGTCGCTCGCGGAGACGCATCCGCGCGCCCTGGGAGTCGTCGGCCTATACTCGCGCAATTGCGCCAATCAGGTCGTGAGTGAGGCTGACCTGGTCTTTTTCATCGGGTGCAAGGCCGGTGGGATGGCGACCGACAACTTTCGGGTGCCGCCAGTCGGAACGCGGATCATCCACCTGGACATCGACCCCCAGGAAATCGGGCGCAATTACCCAACTGAGATCGCGCTGGTGGGCGATGCGAGGTCAGGGCTGCAGGATTGTCTGGCTGAATTGCGGGCGTCCGTGCTCGATCCGGATACAACGTGGGCAGAACATTCGCACCAGCGCGTGCAAGCATGGCAGCGCAGCGCACAGGAGTTCTTCGACTCGGATCAACAACCGATCCATCCGGCGCGTGTGATGCACGAACTGCGCGAATTCTTAGACGACGACGCGCTCGTAGTTGCCGACACTGGCTATATGGGCGCGTGGGTGGGCACGCTGTACGAAACGCGCATCCCCGGCCAGACAGTGATCCGCGCCGCCGGTTCGCTCGGCTGGGCGTTTCCGGCCGCGCTCGGGGCGAAGCTGGCGGCGCCAGAGCGACGGGTAGTTGCCGTGACCGGCGATGGCGGCCTGGGCTACCACCTGCCCGAATTGGAGACCGCGGTGCGCTGCCAGGTTCCATTTGTCACTGTGTTATTGAACAACGTGTCGCTTGCGTTCGAGTATCATGTCCTGAAATACATGCAAGGGGGACGAGCCTATGCGGCCTCCGATTTCGTCGATGTCGATCATGCGCGCGTCGCGCTGGAGTATGGCGCCTATGGACGCCGCGTGCACGCGCCGGGCGACATTCGTGCCGCGCTGGCTGAAGCCTTTGATTCTGGAAAGCCAGCTATTGTTGAGGTCATGGTGGACAAGGAAGCAATTCCCCCCTTGACGAGTTATGAGAGCGTGATGAGCAAGCCATTATGAGGTGCTCTCGTCATTTTTCCAATCCTAGAATTCGACGCGCCTCGTCGGGCGTTGAGACCGCGCGTCCGAGTTCGCCGGCCAGCCGCTCAACCAGCTGCGCGTTGGATTGGGCAAGTTCTCGATAAGCATAGTAGACATTATCTTCGAGGCCAGTACGGGCATGCCCACCCATTAAGGATGGCCATCGTGTTCATTGGCAGTTGTCCGCACCCAAGGGCACACACCGACCAGGTCGCATCCGGCGGCAGTGCTGCGTGCATCTGAATCAAGTACTCGGGTCTGGGCGGTATGCCGCCCGCGACTCCCATTACGAACTGAAAGCGCAGCGGTTCCTGTAACTTGCCGCGCTCTGCCAGCCTCCGGCCGGCGTAGATCATTCCCATGTCAAAGCATTCGATCTCGGGTTTGACGGCGAATTGCTGCATGCGGCCGGCCATCTCTTCCAGGAAGGGCGGCTCGTTAACAAACGTCCACGTGCCGAAGTTGATAGACCCGCAATCGAATGAGGCCATCGCGGGGCGCAACGCCAGACACGCAATGCGCTCCTCAGCACCGGGTCTTGCGTAGGCGTGCCATCCGCCGTGCGCGCGTGCAGGTGGATGATGGCCGCTCCGGCCTACCAGGCCCCGACGGCCGCTGTCGCGATTTCGTCGGCGCTGATCGGGTGATGTGGGGAATTGCTCCGGTCTGTCATCGACCCGGTCACGGCAGCCGTGATGATCAGTTTCTCCATCGTTCACTCCCGCTGCCAGCGCACGATGATGTTGCCCCACACGTCCACCTCAGCCGTTGCGGCGGGCGGGATGGCGATCGTAGAAGCGTAATCCTCGACCAACGCCGGGCCGGCAAGTGTTGCCCCGGCGTGCAGTCGCTCGCGGGCATAGATGTCGCAGTCGGTCGCGCCGTGGTCCGGAAAGACGACGCGGCGTTGTTCTTTGAACGCGGCTTGCGCGTCGGATGCGCCGGTTTCTGACGCTTTGTCTGTCCGCAACGTTACCTGCGGTTTGGGGCCGGAGCTGAGCACCCGCCATGTCACCGTGCGCGCCGAGACGCCCTCCAGCCGGCGGCCATACTGGTTTTCGTAGGCCGCGTTGAAGAGCGTATCGAGTTCATTCAATCCATCTTTTTCCAGCGCACCCGCCGGCACCGGCGTCGTCACCTCGTAGAACTGGCCGATGTAACACATGTCCACCGAGCGCTCCACCCGCACGTCGTCCACTCCCGCTTTCGCCAACAACGCCTGCCCGCGCGCCTCTAGATCTGCCAGCAAGTCCTTGACTTGATCGATCGTCAGGTCACGCAACTCGGCAGTCAGGCTGCGCGAGAACTCGAAGGCCAGCGGCGCCGTCAGCAGGCCGAGCGCCGACAGCACGCCCGCCTCCGGCGGACACACCATGAAGGGCAGCCGCAGCCGCTCGGCGACGCCGTGCCCGTGAATTGGCCCCGCGCCGCCAAACGCGACCGTTCCGTAATCGCGGATGTCCACGTTGATTTCGACCGAGTGCACGCGCGCGGCCTCCGCCATGTTCTCGGTGACGACTTGATGGATGGCGGCTGCCGCCGCCTCCGCGTCCATCCCCAGAGGCTTTCCGATGCGTTCTTCGATGACCGCGGCAGCAGCCTCCTGATCGAGCGCCATCGTGCCGCCCAGAAAATAATCTGGATTGATCAGACTCAGCACGACGTTGGCGTCGGTGACGGTGGGTTCAGTCCCACCGCGCCCGTAGCACACCGGGCCAGGGTCGGCGCCGGCGCTGTGCGGCCCCACCTGCAGCAGCCCTAGCGCGTTGATCTCGGCAATGCTGCCGCCGCCGGCGCCGATCTCCAGCAGATCGACGACCGGAATGCCGACCGGTAGCCCGCTGCCCTTCTTGAAGCGGCGCACGCGCGCGACCTCGTAGGCCTGGCTGATGACCGGCTTGCCGCCGCGAACCACGCACGACTTGGCCGTCGTCCCGCCCATGTCAAACGACAAAACGTTGTCCGCGCCGACCTGCTCGCCGATTAGCGTGGCGATCAACGTGCCGGCCGTCGGCCCCGACTCTACGATCTGGATGGGGAACGCCTCGGCGGTTTCCACAGTCATCGTACCGCCGCCGGAAGTCATCAGATACAATTCACCCGTGTAGCCCTCCTCCTTGAGACCGTCGCGCAGGCGGCGCAGGTAGCGACGCATAAGCGGCTGCACGTAGGCGTTGATCGTTGTCGCCGAGGTGCGCTCATACTCGCGGATTTGCGGCAGCACTTCGTGCGATAGCGAGACCGGAATTTCGGGCGCCACTTCCGTCAGCAGCTCACGCAGCGCCACTTCGTGCTCCGGCCGCAGATAGGAATGCATTAGACAAACTGCAAAGGCCTCGATGTCTTCGTCTAGAAACTCGCGGATTACCGCGCGCGCGTGGTCGTGGTCGAGCGGTTCGAGCAGCGTGCCATCGCCGGCCACGCGCTCGTTTACCTCACGCCGCAGATTGCGCGGCACGAGCGGCTCGGGCAGCACGATGTGTGGGTCGTAGATGTCATAGCGGAATTCGCGCGAGGAGAAGTGCAAGACGTCGCGGAAGCCCTTCGTCGTGAGCAGGCCGACGCGCGCGCCTGTGCGTTCAATGAGCGCGTTGGCTACCAACGTCGTGCCATGAATGACGGCAGTGACGTCTTGCAGATCGACTCCCTTCGTCGCCAGCCCGCGCACTCCGTTACGGATGCCTTCCCAGGGGTCGGCCGGTGTAGTCAACACCTTTTCTGTGATCACCTGCCCGCTCGCGTCGTCGTATAGCGCAAGGTCGGTGAATGTTCCGCCTACGTCGATGCCTAGTCGAAACGACATATATTTGGCCTCCAGATTACACTCTTTTTTGGTATCAATTCGCACCCCAATTTTCGGAAATCATTAATTCTGTGCTGAGTCGCGCAGCTCGCCCGTCGCCGCCTCATCCACCGCGAACGTGTCTGGATCAACCACAACACCATACTCCTCACGCGCCCGATCGAGGGTGACGAACTCGTTGCGCACATCCTCAGCCACCATGGCCGTGTCGCGCTCGAACGGGGGTCCCAGGCCCCCTCCGCCCGGCTCGTAGATCAGCACACTCTCGCCGTCGTAAACTGTCCGCACGCAGTGCAGGTCGAGCTTCTCCGGCGTGTGATCCGGCCCACGCAGGATGTGCTTGCGAAACACTCGCTCGGAATTGTAGGGCGAGCCGGCCTCCAGCACACTCGGCGGGGCATACTTCATGCCGTCGCCAAACTGCGTCATTAAAGTGTCATGATCAATCACCGAAAACTCGAACACGCACCCCATGCCGCCGCGCCAGCGTCCGGGACAACCCGAGTCGGGATCGAGTTCGTAGCGGTGCACGTGGATGGGCACGGCGTGCTCGATGACTTCGATATCGCCTGTCATGGCAGCGCCGGCGGCGGTCAGCGATCCAATCATCGGTTCACCATCCATGCCCCAGTAGGCGCCGCCGCCACTCCAGCCGCTCAGGTGCGCGTAGTACGCATACGGCTCACCATGACGCGGGTCGGTCCCGAAGAGTGAATTGATGCAGTGGTGCGCCCAGGCTCCGCCCGCCCGTTCCGGCACGGCGTGCGAGAACGCCTCGCGTACGGCATCGGCGATGTTTTCGGATGGCGTGTTAGTGGTCAACCCGCAAGCGGCCGGTTCGCGCGCATTGATGATCGTACCCGGCTCGCCCAGGTCAATGTTGATCGGGCGATAGAGCCCTTCATTATGCGGCACATTCGGATCGATGACGTGGATCATCGCCATGTACACCGCACTGATACTGTTGTACTGATAGGAATTTACGTAGCTGTTTACGCTTGGCGGAGCTTTCAGACTGACCTGTATCTCGTCGCCTTCAATGCGCAGGGTGCAATCAATCGGCATGTCGCCCGAGCCGCGCCCGTTGTCCTCCACAAAGGTGTGCCCGTAATACTCCCCGTCGGGCATCGCCGTGATCTCGGCCCGCATGAGTTGTTCGGCCCGATCGAGCACGATCTCCTGACTCCGCTTCACCTCGTCCACCCCATATTTTTCAAGCAGGGACAGCAGGCGTCGCTCGGCCAGGGTACACGCCGCCATCTGTGCGCCCAGGTCGCCGCGCATCAACCGCGAGATGCGGAAGTTGGTCATCATCAGGTCGATTACGTCCTGGCGCGGCTTGCCTTTTTCGTAGATTTTGAGCGGCGAGATGCGCAAGCCTTCGGCCCAGATTTCCTCGGCCAGCGGGTTATAGCCGCCCGCCACCGGTCCGCCGGTCTCGTTCATGTGTGCCCGATTGACTGTCCAGAAGAGCAATTCGTCCTCGAAGAAAACCGGCTTATACAGCGTCATGTCCTGTAAGTGACTGCCGCCGGTGCGAGGATCGTTGTGATAGATCGCATCGCCGGGAGCAATATCATCGCCGAAGTATTTCGCGACTTCCTTGACGGCATAGATGATGGCTCCGAGATGTACGGGCTGATCCTCGCCCTGAGCGATCATGCGCGCCTGACCGTCGGCGATGCAATTGGAAAAGTCGTTGCCGACGGCGAGTACCGGCGACATGGCCGCCCGTCGCATCGTGACGGTCATCTCGCGAATAGTCGCGTCCAATGTGCCTTCGAACACGGCAAGCGTGATCGGGTCAACGTCTTCTGCGATAGTCGTTTTGAATGCCATGTTCTATCCGCCCTCCAGGCTAATGGCACAGCCGGCAGTGTTGTGAAGAAACGCATCCGGGAGGCTCTGGGCTACCCCAACTTGTGTCCTGAATCCACTGCAATGCATCGGGGATACAATGGCTGGCTCCCATGATTTCAGCATATCAACCGTGCTGTCCACCGCGCTCTGCGGAATGGCTGCATAAACCAGGTGGAAGGCGCCGACAAATGCGTACAACCGCTCCTCACCTGACAGCCGCTGTGCCTGCATAACGGTATTCAACGCACCGGCGTGTCCACATCCCACGAGGACGACCAGGCCACGATTTTTCAACTTGATGTATACACCATGCTCGTCCAACACCGGATCAGGCTCATAGTTCCCATCGCGCAGGCGGTATAAGCCCCCCGGATCACATGGCTCGAACTCGACGCTGGAGCGGTCGATTTCCCCTGTTGTAGCGGCACCCGGTCCAAGCGGGACAGATGTCCTCGTCAGCACCAGCGAAGCGCCAAGGTCTTTGAGCGCCTCCTGGTCCAACATGCGGTTATAGTATGGTATCACCAGCCCAGCGCTCGTCGACACAAATCGAGGTGCGAAACCGTCGGGGTGAATGATGACCGGCACAGGATGGTCAAGCTCCTGGAGCAGACCGCGCAAGCCACCATAATGATCGGGATGGCCGTGGCTGATGACGATGGCGTCGATCTCCTCCGGCCCGCGCCCGAGGACGCTCATGTTGTGGAGCAAAACTTCCGAGGTCAGGCCGGCGTCAAATAAGAACGTGGAGCGTTGGCCGCCACCTTCGACATCTACGAGGAGCGACAGCCCGTTCTCGGCCAGAATGGGCCGTTTGCGCAAATCGAAGTGGTCAGCCAAACCGACGCGCTTGACAACGTCGGTGTCCGGCATGAGCATGTCAACGTAGTTTTCAACCAGCGTGGTGATCGTCACTTTATCAGCTTCCATTGGGAGTCTCCATCAGAATTTCGGCCCCTCCACCGCCAACCAGGCCAGGTGTTCTACAGGCGTAAGGCCGCCGACCTTTTTTCGTGGCAGGAAATCCTGACCCGCCGGGCGCGAACCGATGCTCACGGTGATGCCTTCGTCGTTCTCCGGGGCGAGCGCAGTCGTGAGTTGGAATTCCAGCGTTGTCAAATATTCCACTTTGCCCTCGACGCTGCGGAAGGGCCGGTCGTGACTGGGAAGGAAGATGTTGGCCAGTTCGCGCTGGCGCTGGATGCTGGCCACGGCGTCGGCTTGGGCGGCCTCGCCACCATACGTCGCCACTCGCTCGTGCAGATACTCCCACCCGTTTTTGGGCGTGTCTCCAGTCTGGACCACAGGCCCGTCCGCCGTGTCGATGAGCGTGGAAAGGCTGCCGGGCGTATGGCCGGGCGAGGCGAACACCATGATGTCGTCATTGACATTGTAATCCTCACTATCGAGCTGTACCACCGACCAGTTGTCTAGCATTTGCTGCACCAGCAGCTGCGGTATCCAGTAGTCGCCCTTCGCACGAGCCTCGCCCGACATGGCGTACTCGACCTCGCGCTCACTGACGATAATATTGGCCTTTGGAAAATCCTCCACGTTGATAAAGTGGTCGACGTGCAAGTGGGTGAGAATGATGATGTCAATATCAGCCGACTGTAGCTCACGCGCTTGCAGTCCGGCCCACAGACGTTCCTTCTGCGGCCAATAGCCGGTGTCGATTAGGATGTTCTGCCCGCCACTCTGCACAAGCGTACTGGTGCTATAACTCGTGAAGCCGATGTTGCTGTAGCCCGGTAGGCCTTCCAACAAGATGTCATAGGTTGCCATGTTCGTTCTCCATCGATGTCAGGAAATATATCAGTTGTTTCACATGCGCCAACAAGTCGCTCACGCGGGCGTTCTCGTCGGCGCCGTGAATGTTGCTGTCGGCATGGCCGATGCCCATCATCACGATTTCGTCGAGGCCAAAGCGCTCAGCCAAAAAGCCCATATTCATCGAACCGCGGTGCGCGCCGGTGACGAAGTCGTCCGGCTGATAATCCAGCGCGGATTGAAGCGCCCCGCGCAGCCGCGCCAACAGTTCAGGCGAGGGGCGATAGCGGCTCGCCGGATACGATAGACGCGCCTCGACCGTCACATCGCGGGCGGCGCTCGACTCGCGGCCGCGGTCGACTGCGGCGCGAATCTCGCTCAAGACAACGTCGGGGTCCTCCTCCGGTAAATAGCGCCTGTCGATGGTCAGCGTGCATGTCGCCGGGATGACATTGGTGCGGCTGCCGCCCTGAATTACGTTCAGATTCAGCATCGCTGTCAATTTAGTTGAGGGCTGGTTGGGCGCGGGTAGCGCGTTAATGGCGGATGTGCGCATTTCTACTTCCGCTTTGAGGCCCAGCAATTTGTTCAGAATCGGCGCCATGGCCTCCACTGCATTGATCCCCAGGAAGTTCCAGCCCGAGTGGGCGCTCACGCCGTGCGTGGTCACGCGCACGTCGAGCAAGCCCATGGATGCTTCGATGATGTTAGGGTCCTGGCTGCCCTCCAGGCTTAGTACCGGACCCTGCACGTAGCCTTGCTCCGCCAGGTAGAGCACACCAGGATATTGGCCAAGTTCCTCGTCGGCGCAGAAGAGGCCGACCAGGTCGAATACCGGTTCAAGCCCCACGTCGGCCATGATTTGGAGTGCGATGAGCAGACAGGCCATCGCGCCCTTGTTATCGGCAACGCCACGACCATAGATGCGCCCGCCGTCCACCGTTCCGGCGAACGGGTCATAAGTCCAGCCGTCGCCCGCCGGCACCGTGTCGGTGTGGGCATACACGTTAAGCCGCGGACGTCCGTGCTCTCGCCGCACGACGAGGTTTACGCGCGGCCCTTCGAGCGGCAGACCAAACTGGGCCAGACGCTCAGGCGGCACGACGCCGTTCTCAGCCTGGAATCCGAGCGCAGCAAATTTTTCGGCCAGCACATCGGCGATGCGATCGTACCCAAGACCGGGCGGCACACCGGTATCGATTGCCAGCAACGTTCGTAATATTTCAATCAGGCCCGCTTCGTGCGCAGCCACCTGCGCGAACGCTTCGTCAAGGGGCGTCAATTGGTGATTATCCACAAATCAGACACGCTCTAACCAGGCCTCAGTAATCAAGCCCTCGTGCAAATCGCGCTCAATCAACGCCTGATCCCGTTCGGCGAGCGACGCCAGACCGCCCCCGCCGGGCGTCTCGACCACCAAGCGTTCGCCGAGCGCCAGCATCCCATCGCTTCCGGGCGGCAGTTCCCGATCCGCTGCAAATGCGCGGCCCGCTCGACCCGGCTGACCCTGCAGCAGGCCCTGCGGCGCGTGCTGCACCCGCGCGTTGATCAGCGAAAAACCCAGCGGTCCGAGGGCGCGGAACGTCATGCGTTGGCCGAAGCCGCCGCGCTGCCGCCCGGCGCCGGCCGAGTTGACGATCACTTCCTTGCCCTCACACACAAGCGGCATATCGCTTTCCAGGACTTCCACGGGTGTATTGGAGATGTTGGCTGGGAAGCAGACGCTGACTCCGTCCTGCTGTGCAGTGCCGCCGCTGCCGCCGTTAATAATCACCAAACGATGAAAGGGACGACCGTTCGCATCCTCGCCCATGAGCAGCAAGTCCCAACTCGGCGCCGAGCCGCTCTGCGCCAGCACGGCCTCCGGCGCCACGGGGGCGAGTGCGGCGTAGATGACGTCCGGGATCTGGTGGCCGATAGCATGACGGCTGAGATTTGCCGCCGGATAGCGCGCATTGATTACGCTGCCCTCTGGGCAAATCACTTTCAGGGGCCGGTAGAATCCGGCATTATTGGGCAAGTGTGGCACGAGGATCAGGCGCACCGCATACTGGGCATAGGTTGTCGAATACGACCAGACCGAGTTGAAGGATCCGGGCTGCTGCGGCGACGATCCAGTGAAGTCGATCGTCAACTCGGTACCCGATACAATCACGGTTGCGCGCAAACGGATTGGCGCCGGCGGGCCGGAGGCGCTGTCCTGCGGGTCGGGGAAGCCATCGCTCCACACCTCACCGACGTACTCGCCGTCCGGGAGAGCGTCGATGGCCGCCCGCATGGCGCCCTCCGAACGGTCATAGATGGCCGCGACCAATTCTTCGAGATCATCCAGATCGTACTCCTCCATCAACTCCAGCATGCGCAGCGTGGAGCGGCGCAAGGCGGCCAGCTGCGCCTCCAGGTCGCCGATCATCACGTCTGGCAGGCGGCTATTGGCGCGTAAAAGGTTCAACAGCGTCTGGTCGGGCTCGCCGCGTTTATAGAGCTTCATCAGCGGGACGAAGATGGCTTCGTCGAAGACATCTGTAGAAAGGTTCCAACGCTGCGCGCCGCCCAGGTCGGGGGCGTGCGCCACCGATCCGGCAAAAGCGACCAATTGATCCCTTTTGAAAATCGGGCAGAGCAACGTGAAATCCATCACCTGCCCGGTGGCGATCCACGGATCGTTTGTGATGAAAACGTCGCCCGGGTGGATGTCTTCAATTGAGAAGCGCTCAAGCAGGGTCTGCAACGTGATCGCCTGGGTGGCAACGAAGGCCGGCGTGCCAGAATCCGCGTTGGCGAGCGTGCCGCCGTTCTTGTCGAGGATCGAGCAGGCGAAATCCTTCGCTTCCTGAACGACGGTCGAGAAGGCGGTGCGATATTGAGCGACCGAGGCCTCGTCGACGATTGAGATCAGCCGATCCCACAAGACTTTGACTGTCACGGAGTCGAGTTCGGTTGGGTTGGAGTTGGTCATATCATAGTAGAAGATTTCTGCCACGAATTACACGAATTGACTCGAACATGTATTGGTCAACCACATGTTTCACAATGCGAGAATTCGATGAAAAGGCGCAAAGTATAAGAGAGGACTTAAGCCCTTTGCGCCTTCGCGTCTTTGCGTCAAGTTGTGCACCTTGTAATTGACCACTACAGAATTGGCACGAATAGAGATAAAGAATTGGTGATGATACGTGCAATTCGCGGCAAAGTAATCCCGTGCGATCCCGGAAGACCTACCTGGGCAGCACCTTATTCGCTGCCTCTGCAACGATCTCGAGCGAGCGGTCGATGTCCTCATCCGTGTGCACCAGCGAGATGTAGTGCCGGATGCCGGGGGTCAGGAACAAGCCGCCGGCGATCAGTTCGTGTTCGAAGCGCCCCAACAGCGCCTTGTCGGAGTCAAATGAGTCGCGGAAATTGACGACATCGTGGTCGATGAACAGCACCTGCCATAAAGGCCCCTCACCGTACACCCGGAACGGCGCGCTGTATTCTGATAGGATGTCTGTCAGGCCAGCGCGCATTCGTTTCCCCACTGCGTGCAGGCGCTCGTACACGCCCGGCTGGCGCAACTGCTCCAGCGCCGCCAGGCCGGAGGCGACTGACATGGCATTGCCTTTGAAAGTACCGAGCGAGCTGACATACTTATCGGTGCCCTTGTATTTCACCGTGCTTAATTCCATTATTTCGCGCGAGCCGACGATGGCGCTCAACGGCATGCCGCCGCCCAATGCTTTACCGAGCACTGCAATGTCCGGCTCGACGCCGTAATACTCCTGCGCGCCTCCGTATGCAAAGCGGAAGCCGGTTACGATCTCGTCGTAAATGAGCACGATGCCGTGTTTGCGCGTAAGCTCCCGCAACCCTTCGAGGAAGCCCGGCACGGGCGGCGTGGCACGCTGGTACGGCTCGGCGATAACTGCTGCTAGCTCGGAGGCATGCTGCTCGATAATGCGCTCTGTCTCGGCCAGATCGTTGTACGGCGCGATCAGCACGAGTTCTTCCATGGCGCGGGGGATGCCGCCGGACTCAATTCGCGGCTGCGGCCAGGGCGGCAGGTCGCCCGGCTCCTGGCTCATCAACGAGTAATCATGAGCGCCGTGGAAGCCGCCTTCGAATTTGAGAATCTTCTCGCGGCCGGTAAAGGCGCGGGCGAATCGCAAGGCATAAAACGTGGCCTCCGTTCCGGTAACGGCATAGCGCACCGCCTCTGCGCACGGCACGGCACGGACGATCTCCTCAGCCATTTCCATCGCTTGCGGTGTAAGCATGAAGAACTGCGTGCCGCGCTCCAGCTGCTTTTGCAGAGCCTCGACCACAGCCGGGTGGTTATGCCCCAGCAAAAGCGGGCCGGATCCGAGCAAGTAGTCAATATACTCCCGCCCATCGGTGTCATAAAGCTTGGAGCCTGCACCTCGGAACGGGATAACGTCTAAAACATTTGAGAATTGGGACCAGTATGAGCCAGGAATGACAGACTGGTCTATCGCCTCGAGTGTTGCACTCATTTACTCTCAGTCCTTTCTAGGTTCATATCGTCAGGCACACCGGCCATTTCCATCGCAACAGTCACAAGTGCAGAATAATCGTCCATCCCGCGCCCCGCTGCAACGAGTGCGTTCAGCATTTGCTGCACCACCGCAGTTACAGGCATGGGCACATCATAGGCGCGCGCGGTATCGAGTACGATGCCCATGTCCTTGTGATACATATTGGTGCGAAAGCCCGCTACGAAATTGCCGTCGAGGGCGCGCTGACCGTGGATATTCAAGACCGTACTGGCTGCGAATCCACCCAGCAACGCCTCGCGCACCTTGGCAAAGTCGACGCCAGCCTTGCGCGCCAGCGCAATCGCTTCGCCCAACGCGGCGAGCGTGCTGCCGATCATGAGCTGGTTGCACACTTTGCAAAGCTGACCTGCGCCCGACTCGCCGACGTGGACAATGCGCTCGGGATTGCCCATCACCTCCAGCAATGGACGGACCTTCGCCAGCGTCTCTCCATCGCCGCCGACCATGATCGAGAGCGCGCCGTCGATCGCACCGATCTCGCCGCCGCTCACCGGCGCATCGAGCATGACCGCACCGCGCTCGGCGCTTTGGGCGGCAAGCTCGCGCGCCGCGACCGGCGAGATGGTGCTCATATCGATAATGATCGTGCCGGATTGCAGCGCTTCGAATACGCCATTCGGCCCCTCTAGAACGAGGCGCACATCCGGCGAATCGGGCACCATCGTGATGATCAATTTGCACCGCTCGGCGACTTCGCGTGGATTGGAGACCGCCTCAGCGCCGGCCGCGGCGACGTCCTCCACCGGGGCCGGGCTGCGGCTATGTACCACGAGTGAATGCCCGGCCTGCAGCAGGTTTTTTGCCATCGGCCGGCCCATTAGCCCCAGGCCGATGAAACCGATTGTTTCTGTCATATTGCGCCCTGCCACTCCGTAATCAGCCCCTCGCGCATGTCGCGCTCGATCAGGGCCGGGTCGCGCTCGGAAGGCGCGCCCAGTCCGCCGCCGCCCGGTGTTTCGAGCACTATCCGCTCGCCGGGCGCCAGCGTTCCGTCGCTGCCAGGTTCCAATACCACGCCATTAAGGATCGCTCGCCCCTTGCTGCCGGGCAAGCCGCCCAGCAATCCTTGCGGCGCGTGATGAATGCGCGCGTTGATCAGCGAAAACCCGATTGGCGCCAGCGCGCGGATGGTGACGCGCTGCCCAAAGCCGCCGCGCTGGCGGCCGGCCCCAGCCGAGTCGACAATGACCTCTTTGCCCTCGCACACCATCGGCGTCACGCTTTCCATGATTTCGATCGGCGTATTGCGCAGGTTGGCCGGGAAGGCCACGGTGTAACCATCCTGTTGCGGACCTCCGCCGCTGCCGCCATTGATGATCGTCAGTGTGTGATACGGTCGCCCGCGCACGTCCTCGCCCATCAGGAGCAGGTCCCAACTCGGCGCCGAGCCGCTGTTCCCCAAAACCCCGGGCAGTACCGGCGCCAGCGCCGTGTACGCGACGTCTGTGCCCAGATGGCCGACAAGATGACGGCAGAGCGTACCGGAAAGATAGCGCGAGTTGAAGATCGTCCCTTCGGGACAGATCACTTTGAGCGGCCGATAAAAGCCGGCATTGTTGGGCAGGTCGGGCACGAGTATGAGACGCAGTCCGTATTGAGCATAGGCTGTGGTAAATGTCCAGACGGAATTAAACGATCCCGGCCGCTGCGGCGACGAACCGGAGTAATCAAGCGTCAGTTCCGAGCCGGAGATGGTGACGGTTGCGCGTAAGAGTTGCGGTTCCTGCTCTTGTGGCCCCTCCACGAGCGGGTCGGGGAAGCTGTCGTTCCACAGTTCGCCTACGTAGCTGCCGTCGGGGATGGCCTGAATTGCGGCCCGGATGGCGGCCTCCGAGCGAGTGTAGATCGCCTCGACTAACTCGTCGAGGTCATCCAGGCCGTACTCATCCATGACCTCCAGCAGCCGTTCCTCGCTAAGGTCCACGGCGGCCAATTGAGACTCGAGGTCGCCGATGGTTTTGTCGGGCATGCGACTGTTGGCACGGATCAGCGTCAGCAGGGTCTCGTCCGGCTTGCCGCCATCGTACATGCGCATCAGCGGGATGAAGATGGCCTCGTCGAAGACGTCGACGGCCTGGTTCCAACGCTGCGCACCGCCAAGTTCGGGCGAGTGCGCCACGGAGCCTGCAAAGGCAACTAGTTTATCCTTCTTGAAGATAGGTTTGAGCAGCGTGATGTCCATCGCCTGCCCGGTTGCGATCCACGGGTCGTTGGTGATGAACACGTCGCCGGGGTGCATCTCCTCGGCCGGGAAGCGCTCCAACACGTTCTGGAGCGTGATGGACTGCGTGCTGACGAACGAGGGCAACCCCGAGTCCGAGTTGGCCAGAGTGCCTCCGTTCTTGTCCAGGATCGAGCAGGCGAAATCGAGCGCCTCCTGTACGACTGTTGAGAAAGCCGTGCGGTATTGGGTTACAGTCGCCTCGTTGACGATTGAGACCAACCGATCCCAAAGGATTTTTATCGTGACAGAGTCGAGGGCTTTCGCGCTTTGGTTCGTCATTGCATCTCGGGCATCACTTTCTTGAAGATGTCAATTGCCTGGTCCACCATATCGTCGTCGATGGCGTAGCACAGTGACATTTTGAACGCCTGCGGTTCCAGCACATGGATGCCCAGGCCGTGGACGGCTAGGCGTTCGCCCAGCTCAAGCGCCGTCTTGCCGATCGGCTCAGTGCTCACGCGGAACATGTTGGTCTGGATGGAGTCCATATCGACATACAATCCATCCAAATCCGACAGCGCGCTCGCCAGCCGATGGGCGCGGGCGTGGTCGTCGGCCAAACCCTCTATCATCTTTGTCAAAGCGATGATACCGGCGGCTGCGAAGATACCGGCCTTGTGTATGGCAATCATGCCGGTGCGCTTGGCCATCAGCTTGGCGTCAGCAATAAGATCGGCCCGGCTGCACAACAACGCGCCCAGCGGGGCGCCAAGACCCTTGTTGAGCGAAATCACAACGTGATCGACCGGTTCCGTCAACGCGAGCACGGGCACATCTTGGGCGACGGCAGCGTTGACCACACGGGCGCCATCCAGAAATACTTCACTGCCGTAACGATGCGCCAGCTCGGATACCTGCTCGGTGTACTTCTGGGTGATCACTGTGCCGCCGTAGACGTTGTGCGTATTCTCCAGGTCGATCATGCCCGTTGGAATCTGGTAGCCATAGGCCGTTTCCGTCAGCACTGCTTCAATCTCGTCGAGCGGCATCATACCGGAATTTTCGCCCTTAATCAATCGCGGCGCGGCGCCGGCAAGGTCGCTGACATGCAAGGCTTCCACCCAATAGATGTGGCAGCGCGACTCCATGATTACCTGCTTGCCACGCAGGTCACTCTTCATGTGCGCCAGCACCGTGCCGTTGGTGGTCGTCGGCAGGAACAGCGCGGCCTCCTTGCCGGTCATTTCAGCCGCCATGGCTTCCAGTTCGTTCACGAAGCGGTCTTGACCCGCGTTGGCCATACCGGGCGTCACCTTCATCATGGCTTCCCACATCTCAGGCGCCGGCTTGTGCAGCACCTCATAACGCAGGTCAAGCGGCGGCGGCTCGTCAAAGTGGACCTGGGCGCTCTTCGCTTGGGAACTGACTTCAGGCTTAACATCGGTTAGCATTTGGATTCCTCCTTGGGCGTTTAGCAATGAATTTCTTGACAAAAGAGCAAGAATTTTGGTCACAGAGATTCACAGAGTTCTTCATATTTTCTCTGTGTCTGCTCTGTGAATCTCTGTGTAACTTCTTTGGTTGTGGCTCGTTCAGATTAAGGCTGGAACGTCATCTTTCCCGCAATGCGGCGGTGGTTTCTTCGTCGATTGAAATCGTTTCCAGGTCGATGACTACACCATACTCCTCCCGCGCGGTCTCTACGGTTAGTAGCCCGCTGCGCACATCGGCCAGCACGGCCTGCGGGTCGCGCTCGAATGGATTCCCCACCCCGCCGCCACCGGCGCAATGGATCTCCAGGTAGTGATCGGGAGAAACCTTGCGCACCGTGTGCAGCCGCATGGTCTCGCTGCCGTCCGGGCCGATGAGATATTTACGATAGACCCGCCTAGTGTTGTGAGGCGAAGCGGCGCCCAACATACTGGGCGGGGGGAATTTCATGCCGTCGCCGAGGAAGTTGACCTGGGTGGTGTGGTCTACCGGGCCAATCTCGACGATCGTACCCCAACCGCCGCGCCAGCGACCGGAACTGGCCGAATCAGGGTCGAATTGATAGCGCGCGACGTGCAAGGGCACCATGTGCTCGATGATCTCGACACTCCCCGTCATGGCCGCGCCGGCGACTTCCAGCGGCCCGACCGCTGGCTCGCCATCCTGCCCCCAAAATGCGCCGCCGCCGCCCCAGATCAGATGCGAGAGATAGGCATAGTGGTCGCCGTTGCGGGGGTCGATGCCCGTAAAGACATCTTGGGCGATTTTGGCCCAGCCGCCGCCGGCGCGCTCGGGCATGGCCTTGGCCAGCGCAATGCGAATGGCCTCGGCAATATGATCATAGGGCGTCGAGGTGCTCATGCTGCAGGCCGCCGGTTCGCGGGCGTTGACAATAGTACCTGGCGGCCCCAGGTCGAAGCTAACCGGCCGGTACATGCCCTCGTTATGAGGGATAGCGGGATCGACGAACGTGATGATCCCCAAATAGATGCCGCCTTTGGTGTTGTCGGGGTACGAGTTGATGTAACTGCGCGTCGAGGGCGGCGCGTGGAGCTTAACGTGGATTTCGTCGCCATCGATCTTGACCGTTGCACCTAATTCGAGGTCGCCGGAACCGTGGCCGTCGTCCTCGATCATCGTGGCGCCGAAATACTCACCGTCCGGCATCTCGCTGATCTCGGCGCGCATGCGTGCCTCGGCGCGGTCGAGCAGGATGCCCATGCAGGCGCGCACCGTATCGACGCCGTACCGTTCCAGGATGTGCATCAGGCGGCGTTCCGCAATCGTCACGGCCGCCAGCTGCGCGCCCAGGTCGCCCAGCCACTGGCGGCGGGTGCGGAAGTTGGTCGCCATCAGGTCAATCACGTCTTGCCGGCGCTTTCCGCGGTGATGGATTTTCACCGGCGAGATGCGTAAACCCTCGGCCCAGATTTCCTCCGCCAGCGGGTTGTAGCCGCCGGCGACCGGCCCGCCGGTCTCGTCCATGTGCCCACGGTTGACGGCCCAAAACATCAGCTCGTCTTCGAAGAAGATCGGCTTGTACAGCGTCATATCTTGCAGGTGGCTGCCGCCTGTCATGGGGTCGTTGTGATAGATCACGTCGCCCGGATGCAGGTCGTCGCCGAAATATTTTGCGACGCCCTTGGTGGCAAAGATCATCGCGCCCAGGTGCACCGGCTGATCCTGACCCTGCAACACCATATTCGGCTGGCCGTCGAAGATGGCATTGGAGAAGTCGTTGCCGATCGCCAAAACGGGTGACATGGCCGTGCGCTTCATGGTGAGGGTCATCTCGCGGATGGCGGATTCAAGCGCGCCGGCGATAACGGCGAGGGTGACGGCGTCAAGTTCGGGCATAACCCTCCCCGGCCCTCTCCACAGCGGCACATGACCAGGATTGTGCGTAGGGTCGTGTTGTGCCGCTGTGGAGAGGGTGACTTATATCTACAGATTGTCTATTATTTAAGTCGGACTCCCCTCCATTCGGTCGCCGCCGGCGCTTTTCCGGAGGGGAGGCGACCAAAGGTCGGTGGGTGGGGCGTAAGTATTCGAACTTCATTACTTTTGCCCCTCCCGCAGCGCGCTCGTCGCATCCTTGTCCACCATCAATTGATCCAAATCCACCACCACCCCATACTCCTCTTTCGCCAGCTCAACCGAGATCATCTCGTCGCGAACATCCCGCAGCACTGCCTGCGGATCGCGCTCGAAGGGGTTTCCAACGCCGCCGCCGCCGGCGACGTGAATTTCAAGGAGCTCGACCTCCGAAACATCACGCACTGAATGCAACGGTACACGCTCGCGGCCGTCTGGGGTGACGATGTACTTGCGAAAGACGCGGTCGGCATTGTGTGACGAGTCCGCACCCAACACGCTCGGTGGTGCGAATTTCATCCCGTCTCCGATGAACGAAACTTTGGGCGTGTGGTCTAGCGGCGACATTTCCAAGATCGAGCCCCAGCCGCCGCGCCAGCGCCCCGAACTCGCCGACTGCGGGTCCAATTCGTAGCGTGAGATGTGCAGCGGCAGCCGGACCTCAATCGCCTCAACGTCGCCCGTCATGGCTGCACCGGCAACTTCGATCGGCCCAACGACCGGCTCGCCGTCCTGCCCCCAGAACGCCCCACCGCCGCCCCAACCGGTCATGTGCGACAGGAAGCCGTAGTGCTCGCCGTCGCGTGGATCGATGCCCGTCAGCACATCGATGCAAACTTTCGCCCAGCCCCCGCCGGCGCGCTCCGGTACAGCCTGCGCCAGCGCATTCCGCACTGCCTCGGCGATATGTCCATAGGGAACGGAGGTTGCCATGCTGCACGCCGCCGGCTCGCGCGCGTTGACGATCGTGCCCAGCGGGCCGAGATCGACCGAGATCGGGCGATACATGCCCTCGTTGTGCGGGATGTCCGGATCGAGATACGTCACGACCCCTAGGTAAATGCCGCCCATCGTGTTGGCGGCATACGAATTGATGTAGCTGCGCGTCTGTGGCGGTCCTTCCAGCTTAACGAGCATCTCGTCGTCATCGATTCTGATGGTTGCGTCCAACTTGAGGTCGCCGGAGCCACGCGCGTCGTCCTCGATAAATGACGAGCCATAATATTCGCCGTTCGGCATCGCATGGATGTCTGCCCGTGACCGCGTCTCGGCGATATCAAGTAAGGCTTGCAGGCTGGCCTTGACAGTCGCCGCACCATATCGTTCCAAGAGACGCAAGAGCCGCCGCTCGGCGACGGTCACGGCCGCGAGCTGCGCGCCGAGGTCGCCGAGCCAAACGCGGCGAGTGCGGAAGTTGGTTACGATAAAATCGATCACGTCCTGTCGACGTTTGCCACGGGCGTAAACCTTCACCGGCGAGATACGCAACCCCTCGGCCCAGATTTCCTCCGCGAGCGGGTTGTATCCGCCAGCACGCGGCCCGCCGGTCTCGTCCATGTGCCCACGGTTGACCGTCCAGAAGAGCAGCTCGTCTTCGAAAAAGACCGGCTTGTACATCGTCATATCTTGCAAGTGGCTGCCGCCGGTCGCCGGATCGTTGTGATAAATGACGTCGCCCTCCGCGAGGTCGTCGCCGAAGTATTCGACAATCCCCTTGGTGGCGAAGATCATCGCACCAAGGTGTACCGGCTGATCCTGACCCTGCAACACCATGTTCGGCTGGCCGTCGAAGATGGCATTGGAGAAGTCGTTACCAATTGCCAGCGTCGGCGACATGGCTGCCTGTCGCATCGTGAGCGTCATTTCGCGGATGGCGGAATCGAGCGCACCAGCGACGACGGCAAGGGTGACGGCGTTAGGTTTGGGCATGGCATCTTCTCACGCCTACGAATGAATTCGTAGGCTGGTACCGGAAATATGCTGAAGCATGTTCGCAGTGCATTGCCCAACCTGCTAAAGGAGGTTTCGGATAGCAGCTAGGCATTTCAATGCTCGGCGGGCGGCGGTTGGAAACTTTCATGCGTGTTGCGCATCTCGCAGAGCACTGGTCGCTAACTCATCCACCGCCATTTCACCCGAATCCACCACCACGCCATACTCCTCCCGCGCCGTCTCAGCCTCTAACAACTCGTCCTTAATATCAGACAAAACCGCCTCCGGCTCTCGTTCGAATGGGTCGCCGACCGCGCCGCCGCCTGCAACATGGATCAACAGACATTCATCCTGCGCGACATCGAGCACCGAGTGCAGCGCCACCTTCTCGGTTCCGTTCTGCCCGATAATGTATTTGCGGTACACTCGGTCGGCGTTGTGGGGCGAGTCCGCGCCCAGCACGCTTGGCGGCGGGTACTTCATCCCGTCCCCAACGAATGAAACCTTCGTCGTGTGGGCTAGCGGCGCCAACTCTAATACTGCGCCCCACCCGCCGCGCCAGCGGCCGGAACTGGCTGACTCTGGGTCCAGCTCATAGCGTGAGATGTGGAGCGGCAGCATGTACTCGACGGTCTCGATGTCGCCGACCATGGCCGCGCCGGCGACTTCGAGCGGCCCCACGAGCGGCTCGCCGTCCTGGCCCCAAAACGCGCCGCCGCCGCCGTAGCCGGTCATGATCGTCAAAAATCCGTACGGGTCGCCGTTGCGCGGGTCGGTGCCGGTCAGCACGTCCATGCAAATCTTGGCCCAGCCGCCGCCCGCGCGTTCAGGCAAGGCCTGGGCCAGCGCATTGCGGACAGCCTCAGCGATGTGCCCGTACGGAACAGAGGTGGTCATGCTACAGGCTGCCGGCTCGCGAGCGTTGACGAGTGTGCCTTGCAGCCCCAGGTCGACCGTGAGAGGACGGTACATGCCCTCGTTGTGCGGAATAGCCGGATCGACATAGGTGACCACGCCCAGGTAGACAGCACCCATCGTGTTCGCGGCGTATGAATTGATGTAGCTGCGGGTTTGCGGCGGCGCGTGCAGCGCGATGTGGAGCATGTCACCGCTAATCTTTACCGTCGCGCCCAACTCAAGGTCGCCGGAGCCGTGCCCGTCGTCTTCGACCATGGACCTGCCGTGGTATTCGCCGTCCGGCATCGTCACGATTTCCGCTCGCATGCGTGCTTCGGCCACATCGAGTAGGGCCTGCTGGCAGGCCTTGATCGTGTCCACGCCGTAGCGTTCGAGCAAATCCAGCAAACGGCTTTCGGCGGATGAAACGGCTGCATATTGCGCACCCAGGTCACCGAGCCATTGCCGACGGGTGCGGAAGTTGGTCGCCATAAAATCGATCACGTCCTGGCGGCGCTTGCCGCGCTGATAGATTTTCACTGGCGACATGCGCAGCCCTTCTGCCCAGATTTCCTCGGCGAGCGGGTTGTAGCCGCCGGCGCGCGGCCCGCCGGTCTCGTCCATATGCGATCGGTTCACAGCCCAGAACAACAACTCGCCGTCGAAGAACACCGGCTTATACATGGTCATATCCTGCAGATGGCTGCCGCCGGTGAGCGGATCGTTGTGATAGACGACGTCGCCCGGAGCAAGATCAGCGCCGAAGTAATCCGATACGCCCTTTGTGGCGAAGATCATGGCGCCGAGGTGCACGGGCTGATCCTGGCCCTGGAGCACCATGTTGGGCTGCCCATCGAAGATGGCATTGGAGAAGTCGTTGCCAATTGCGAGCACCGGTGACATTGCAGCGCGGCGCATCGTGACCGTCATCTCGCGGATGGCGGAATCGAGCGCGCCGGCCACCACAGCCAACGTGACCGGGTCGAGCTTATCCATGCTCGAGCACCTCGGACGGTTCGTGCTCCAGTCGCTTTCCATTTTGCGGGGGTTGAAAATGGTCGCCCAACGCGTCCGTGCGCAGCGCCCGCGTCCCTTCCTCGTCAACGGTCTTTCGATTCGCATTGACGACCACGCCGTACTCTACTCGCGCGGTGCCGACAGACAAAAGTTCAGTGCGCACGTCTGCGAGGACGGCCTGCGGATCGCGCTCGAAGCGGTTTCCCACGCCGCCGCCGCCCGGGCAATGCATCTCTAGATATTGGTCTGCAGTAACATCGCGTATGGAGTGCAGAGGCACACGGTCGGAATCTCCGTTTTCGCCGACGATGTATTTGAGATATACGCGCTCGGCATTTCGGGGTGAGGCTGCACCGAGCACGCTCGGCGGGGGAAACTTCATTCCGTCACCGACAAAAGTCACTTTCGTGGTGTGATCGAGTGGCGCCATTTCCAGCACCGAGCCCCAGCCGCCGCGCCAGCGCCCGGCGCCGGCGGACTCCGGGTCGAGTTCGAAACGTGTGACGTGTACCGGCATCATGTACTCGACCGTCTCAATGTCGCCGGTCATCGCTGCGCCCGCAACCGGGAGCGGCCCGACAACCGGCTCGCCGTCCTGGCCCCAGAACGCTCCGCCGCCGCCCCAGGTCGTCAGGTGCGACAGGTAGGTGTACTCCTCGCCATTACGCGGATCGATGCCGGTCAGGCAATCCTGGCATACCTTGGCCCAGCCACCGCCGGCGCGTTCAGGCATGGCGACAGAGAGCGCATCGCGCACGGCCTCGCTGATGTGATCAAACGGATTGGCGGTACTCATGCCGCAGGCAGCCGGTTCGCACGCGTTGATGAGGGTGCCTTCTGGCCCGAGATCGATATCGAGCGGACGATACATGCCCTCGTTGTGCGGGATGTGCGGATCGACGTAGGAAATCACGCCGAGATAGACGCCGCTAGTCGAATTCGCTGCATACGAGTTGAGGTAACTTCGAGTTTGTGGCGGAGACTGCACGGCGATGTGCAGCTCGTCGCCCACAATGCGCACCGTTGCGGAAATTTCCATATCGCCGGAGCCTTGCCCATCGTCCTCGACGATTGCCTTGCCTGTGTATTCGCCATCCGGCATCGCAAGGATTTCCGCCCGCATGCGTTGCTCCGCGCGATCCAATAGCGCGTGCAAGCTGGCCTTCACTGTATCGGCACCAAACTGTCGCACCAAGTGCAGCAAGCGGTTCTCGGCAACCGTCGCGGCGGCCAACTGCGCGCCAAGGTCGCCAAGCCAGTGACGGCGCGTGCGCAAATTCGTGGCGATCAAGTCTATCACATCCTGGCGGGGTTTCCCGGCCTCGTACACCTTCACAGGCGAGATGCGCAAGCCTTCCGCCCAGATTTCCTCCGCGTAGGGGTTGTAGCCGCCTGCGCGCGGACCGCCGGTTTCGTTCATGTGTGAGCGGTTTATGGTCCAGAACAACAACTCGTCTTCAAAGAACACCGGCTTGTAGAGTGTCATATCGGGTAGGTGGCTGCCGCCGGTCAGTGGATCATTGTGATAAATCACATCGCCGGGGGCTAGATCGTCGCCAAAATAGTTTGCGACGCCCTTCGTGGAGAAAATCATCGCGCCGAGGTGCACCGGCTGATCCTGACCTTGCAAGACCATACACGGCTGGCTGTCGAAGATGGCGTTGGAAAAGTCATTGCCGATGGCCAGCACCGGCGACATCGACGCCCGGCGCATCGTCAGCGTCATTTCTCGAATGGCAGAATCCAGCGTACCGGCCACTACGGCCAGCGTGATTGCGTCAGGCTCCGTCATGGGTTATGGCACACAATTTGAGGAGCTCTCTGTCATATCTATAATTACAACAAGCAATTCTTCTATCGCAAGCGCGTATCTTCGAAGACGAAACGGTGCTCGTTGCTGTAATTGATGTAGGTCGTCTTCCAGCGCGTGAACGTGTCCAGTGCGCCCTGGCCCCACTCGGTTGTGCCGATGCCGTAGGCCTTGTTTCCCTGGAAGGGCGTGCCCACCTCGGCGCCGGCGGTGCCGCAGTTGATCCAGGCTACGCCGGATTCGAACTTATCAGCAGTCGTCATCGCGGTTTCGATGTTCCTTGAAAAAATTGACATACAGAGTATGTACGGCGCGGCGTTGGCGATGTTGATCGCTTCGTCCAAATCTGCCACTCGATGCAGTGTCGTCGCAGGCCCGAGCACCTCTTCCAGAGCAACGTCTGAGTACGGGTCAACGTCGGTGAGAATTGTCGGAGAATAGAAGAACCCATCTGCAAGCTCGGGCGTAACCGGTTTCTCTCCACCACATAACACCCTCCCACCGCCAGCAACGGCGCGCCGTATGTAATCATCGATGGCTTCCACTTGCTCTGCACTGACCAGCGGACCGACATCGGTCTGCTCATCCAGCGGGTCGCCGACTTTGAGGGCTTGCACGCGTTGGAGGAATGCAGCCGTGAACTCGTCGGAAATGTCTTCGTGGAGGATGATGCGGCTGGCCGCACTCTCGCGCTGACCGTTGGTGGCGTAGGCCGACTTCGTGGCCCAATCCAGCGCCAACTGCAGGTCGGCGTCCGCGTTTACAATCAGCGCATTTTTTGTATTCAGTTCGAGGGAAACAGGCACTAGCCGTTGTCCAGCGCGGGCGGCGATGGAACGGCCCACATCGGTCGCGCCGGTGTAACTGATCATGTCCACATCAGGATGTTCAACCAGCCGGTCACCGATGTCCTCGCTATAGCCCAAAACTGTGTTTACAACGCCCGGTGGTACGCCGGCTTCTTCAAATAGCTCCTGCAAAGCGGCGGCAATAAGCGGCGTCTCATGCGAGGGTTTGTGCACGACCGTATTCCCGGTAATTATGGCAGGGAAGATTTTGAGCGTTGCTTTGGTGATCGAAAAGTTGGACGGCGTCAATGCGACGACCACGCCCAGCGGCTCGCGCCGGCTAAAGCCGAGCTTATCCCGCTTTTCGCTCGGCGCCATTTGGGCAAACAATCGCCGGCCCTCGCCCATCCAATACAAGGCAACGTGGATGATCTCCTGTGCGTCGCCGTGGGCGTCTTCGAGCGTCTTTCCGTATTCTGTGGAGATGTGGCGCGCCAATTCGTCTTCACGATCCTGGGCAACCTCGACGAAGCGGAACAAAATATTGGCCCGCAGCGGAGGCGGCGTCAATTTCCACTCCGGCAGCGCGCGGCGGGCCGCCGCGACGGCCGCATCAACGTCGGCTGGTCCCGAGCGTGCGACCTGAGCCAGTTCCACGCCCGTCGTTGGATTGAGTGACGGGAAGGTACGACCATCGTGTGCGTCGCGCCATTCGCCGTCGATGTAGTTTTGAGTTTTCATTTTTTGAGTTTTCATTTATAGCATCACGTGTCCAGAGTTAGGTCCGAGCGTCTGCCCAGTAAACAAAGCGCCGTCATCCGACGCTAGGAATACCGCACTCGGTGCGACTTCTTCAGGCAGGCCTAAACGATTGAGCGGCAATTCTGATTCGATCTGTTCGTACCAGCCTGGCTCGCGACCTTTCGTCATGTCGGTCAGTATCGGGCCGGGCGCAATTGCGTTGACGGTGATATCAGGCGCAAGTTCGCGCGCCAGTGCTTTTGTGAATCCGATCACACCGGCTTTCGAGGCGCAGTAATGCGTAAGTTGGGCTGCACCGAGCTGTCCCATTTGCGAGGCGATATTGATGATGCGTCCCTGCGCCGCGTGGAGCATCGCGGGCACCACGTGGTGCGTTACCAGAAATACCCCGCGCAAATTTACGCTCATTATATTGTCCCAATCGGCCAGTGTGAGTTCAACGAATGGCTTGCGCTGTGAGAAGCCGGCGTTGTTTACCAGTACATCAATTCTTCCGAACTCGGCGAGGGCTGCAGCAACCGCGCCCGCCACGGCTTCGTCGTCTGCGACATCGGCCTCCAATGCAACCGCGTGCGCGCCCGTCCCTTTCAGCGAACCGACGAATTGGTCGGCGGCAAACTCGCCGGGCCGATCGAGAACAGCAACGGCCGCACCCTCCCGCACGAACGCCTCGACGATTGAACGTCCAATCCCTCGCCCGCCGCCGGTGACCAGCGCGACTTTACTTTGTAACCTACCCACGATTAACTTCAGATGG
>CAUYYV010000003.1:0-28547 GCA_963577075.1 Phycisphaerae bacterium | reverse complement strand
TGTTGCCCTCCTCGGGATCGATCCATTTGATAACCTGCTGCTTGTACTTCGCCACCGCCAGGCGCATCCCGATGGGCGGGATCTCCTTGACGACGTCGCCCTGGTAGAAGATGACGGTAAAGCTCTGCTGCTCGTTTAGTTGATTGATTGAGCGGATCAGCTCATTAAGGACGAAAGCGAGCGAATCGGTCAGTGATCCGGAAGCATCGATAACGTAGACGATCTTGTAGGCATTGCCGCCGGTTCCAAAGAACTCGACGCCAGCCTGCTTCTGGCCGACGATGCCCATGTCGAACGGGCTGCCGCTGCCGGCGGCAGCGCCGAGCGTGCCGATCAACCGGTTCTGCTGATCGACGCGGCTCTGCGCCGGCGACACGACGTCGCGGGACGACAGCGTTCGCCGAGTGGTGCGCGCCTCGAGCCGGGCCTTGGTCGCCCGCATCCGCAGCGGCACGGTCGGCGTCCTGCTCAGGTATGCATCGGGAATGATCGACTCCTCGTCGGCGTAGCGCGTCTGCGCCAGCCAGGGAATCAGCAGCGCCAGCAGCACGATCAGCACGTGTATCAGCAACGATACCGACCAGGGCAGGATGGCCGCAAGCGTCTGGCGCACCTCCTGGGTCTGGTCGCACGGGGATTGGGCATCGGAGCCGGGCGTGCTCGACGGATTGTGTGCAGCGAACCAGAACATCTCGGGCCTCAACGCCTAAGCCAAGCATCCACGACAAAAAGTCTAGTGGCCTAATCATTGCTTGTCATATATCGAGCGGTACGAGGATGGCCCGGGTCGGGCCGAGTTTATATGCTCATGTGCGTGATCAGTTTCTCCAACCAATGGACGATGACGCTCGACCGCCCGCGGATCATGGGCATCCTCAATGTGACGCCTGACAGCTTTTCCGACGGCGGCCAGTGGCAGGATAAGGACGCCGCTGTGTGTCACGCGATCGAGATGGCGGAGCAGGGCGCCGATGTGATCGACGTCGGGGGCGAATCGACCCGGCCGGGATCGCAGCGCGTCGGCGCCGAGCAACAAAATGCCCGGGTCGTGGGCGTGATTGGGCGCGTCCGCCGGGAACTGGACCGACGGTTCGGCCCGGCGACCGTGGCGCTGAGCATCGACACGACACTCGTCGCCGTGGCCGCCGCCGCGCTCGACGCCGGCGCCGACATGCTCAATGACGTCTCGGCCGGCCGCGATGATCCGGGCATGTTCGACCTGGCCGCGTCGCGCGGCGCGCCGATTGTCCTGATGCACATGGTCGGTACGCCCGCCATCATGCAGCGGTCACCGCGGTACGAGGACGTCGTCGGCGAGGTCGAATCGTTTCTACGTGCCCGCGCGCAAGCCGCCATCGATGCGGGGGTGGACCGACAACAAATCGTGATCGACCCCGGCATCGGGTTCGGCAAAACGACCGAGCACAACCTGGCGCTGTTGGCGAACCTGGACCGCCTGGTTGCGACAGGTTATCCCGTGCTGCTGGGCGCCAGCCGCAAGGGTTTCATGGGCGTGTTGGGTAAGGATCGAAATGGCAAAACACCCGGCCCGGCCCAACGGCTGGGCGCCACCTGTGCGACCACGGCAGCCGGAGTCGGGGCGGGTGTCGCCCTGTTTCGCGTTCACGATGTACAGGCCAACCGCCAGGCTGCTGACCTGGCCTGGACGATTCGCGCCGCGTTGTCCTGATGCCCGTGCCGTCACGCTGGTGGGCACCCATGGGCTGTTGGGCGTGATCAATCACCTGCGGCAACCGAGCCGGTACGAATAACAATTGCGCGGCCGTGTCGTCAGCGTTGCCCTTGATGTCGTTGGCTTTCGCCTCCAAGTTGCTCGACGGCGGCCAGCCTGGCTCGTTCTTGCCACATGCCGGTACAAGCGCCCACGACAAGCCCAAAATCATTATTCCCAGTAACATTGGCATGCCATGATCTTCTCTTGCACCGGTATCGTTGTTCTGGCGTGGCGCCCCACGATGCTCCTCGGATTCCCGAAACTCATGGCAACGATGGACAACTGGGCAAGGAGTTAAGCTATGACCAGCGTCAAGATTCTCAGCCTGGCAGTGGCCCTGCTCCAGCCCGGCCGGATGTATTTTCAACAGGACCACCCGGTGCCCGTGACGGTGGACCGAGCGGCCATCGCGCAACTTGTCCCGGCCAAGAGCGCTCCGTTGAAGCTGGTGATGCTCTCCGGCGCCGGGCGGGTTGAAGCCAGCGTTGAGCTTGGAGAAAATCAACCACAAGCCGATTTGGCAATGGCGTTTACGGGTCAGCCCCCCCCGGGGCCGGATGCCGGGTTGTGGGATGGCAACACCCACTATATTCAACTGGTGGCAGGCGATATCCCCATCGGGTCGCCGTTGGTGGTTATCCCGCTTGCCGACCCTGTCCGGCGTGGTCGCGGCAAGCCGGATGCGCTTCGTATCGTGGTTGAGCGGCAGGTCGTGATGCGGACCGATTTCGGCAAAATCCAGTTATCGCTCGATCACGAGGTGGCTCCGAACACGGCGATGCACTTCGAGCACCTGGTTGCCGGCGGCTTTTACACGAACGTGATCTTTCACCGCGTGGTGCCCGGCTTTGTCATTCAGGGCGGCGATCCGACCGGCCGGGGCGGCGGCGGACCGGGCTACCTGATCGATCTGGAAGTGCCAGGCAAGCCACACGATCGTGGCACGTTGTCCATGGCGCGGCGGGGCCAGCCTGACACGGCCGGCTCGCAGTTTTTCATCTGCCTGACACGCGAGGGCTGCAAATCGCTGGACGGCAAATACGCGGCGTTCGGCGTTGTGGTCGATGGGATGGCCGTGGTGGACAAGATCGCGGCGGCCCCCATCGCCGATCGCCGTAATGGCCGGCCCAGGGACCCGACGGAGATCAAATCCGCGTGGCTTGTTCCGGCGCCGCCGCGGCCCATACGCCAGGGCAGGCCTGCCGGGGGTGGCCCGAAGCCCGAGAAGTGAACGATGTTCATCCGGACTGACACGGCGTTCACCTTGCCGGGCGATTGTGGGGGAAATTTACGCGATAATTTTGGCTATGGGACCCCGTGCCAATATTATTTTTGGGTGCATTATCGGATGGATAAACAATTTAATTCGCACAAAACCTTTATTGACAATGCTTTAATACTATGATGGCCGGATGGAGAAACCTTCAAGCGTGAACCGCGTATTGGGCGATATCATTTATGAACAGTCCGAAAGAGAAGTTACGTGTATCAGCCTGCCGTTTCGGGGCCGACTGCGAGGAGTAGTGATAGATGAGCGAAATAGGACCCATTGGGTCCAGTAACATTCCCCCGGCGAGTCGAGTGGCGGAACGCTCCGTTCAATCCACGGCGGCGGCGGCAACGCGTGGCAGTGACAAGATTGAATTATCACAATGCGCCCAACTGCTTAGCCGACTGGCTGAATTGCCTGATGTGCGCCAAGATCTGATCGACTGCGTCAGGGCGGAAATTGCCGACGGCGTGTATGACACGTCCGACAAGGTCGATGAGTTGCTCGACGAACTGGCGCAGGATCTTCTGTAACTGCCTCATCTTTCTGAGCCCTGAACAGGATTCATCGCGGCGGGTCCGAGGTTGGCGTTTTTCTGTGCCGAACATGGCGTCTCGATCCGGCCAGGTCACTTGGTCTTCATGATGATGGACACGAGCCCTTTTCGCACCATCATTTGAATGAAGTTGGCGACCGCCACTTCGGCCTCGCGCTGATCGACTTGGTGTTGTTTGGCGAACCGCCTCGCGATCTGGCGCACGCTCGTGCAGCCGTCACACTGGTCGTACACCTCGACGCCGACGGCGTCGAGTTCGATCTTGCGCTTTGCGTCGTCGGAAATGCGCAGGAGCCATTTTTGATAACCGCTCGGGCGCATGGCGATGGCAATCAGGGCACCGCCGCTATCGTGGGCGGTGCGTTCGATTGTCGGCGTGGCGATTGGCTTGGCGGCAAAGGCGTCGTCCCGGGTGAATGCCGGGGGCGCATGTCGGGCTTGGCGGCGGCGGAAGATCATGGGTCACCATATTCAGCCGTCACGGTCAGCCCAGTGCAGACCGTGGGTCAGTGTTGTCATGGTCTCGTCGAGGTCACGCTGTCGCGTGGCGGCCTGAACCACGATCAGGCGATTGCGCTGCTGGTCGTGTACGATCCAATGTCGCATCTGTCTCGGCGTGCGCCATCGCAGCAGGCGCAGCACCGGGCGCAGGTACGTCCGGCAACTCAGGGCCGGGCCGATCGGCGTCTCAAGCGATTCGTATCTCTTTTCCGAGCGCTGCAGTACGCGTAGCAGGCGATATTCTCGGTGGCGGTCGGCCAATATCCGTTCCAACCATTTATTCATCGCCATGCGCCGCAGCGCCAGGTCCGCAGGATAGATAAACTGCACACCCGCCTCGCGGCGGAGGAAGCCACGCTTCGGCCTGCCCGCCAGGCGCACCCGCATGTCGCCGATTTTCAGCATTGACTCGGCGTAACGCATGCGTGGCATCGCGATGAAACTGATATCGAACACCGCCCACCGACCCGGTTCGTCAGTTGGCTGGTCGATCATTGTCGCAAGCGTGGTGCGGCGTATTAATTTGTCCTCGCGTTTTTTGCCATGGCGGTAAAGCAGATCGATGATACGGCCGGAGACCGGCGAGTAGGCAGCGCAGCGTGTTGCGCCGCCTTCTTCGTCGGGCAGGCACAACATCGGGTCGAACCGGGGATTGTCAATCGGTTCGATCATGTCGCGCAACTCTTTGGCGCGTTTGCGTGGCAGGCCGCGCAGCAACTGGCGGCGCACCAGTTTCTCGCGACGGCTTGGGATACGTGTGGTGCGTGCCCAGTTTGGCAGCTTGGCCCATTTGATAATCAGGCGTGGGCGTTCGTCATCGGCCAGCCCGAGCGTGCCCCGCCCCGAGCCACCCTCGATCTTGAAAGGCCGAAACGTGGCCGGTGCCGAAACCAGCCAGCCGCACCACCCCAGCGGGCGGCAGTCTGGTGACTGCGCCGCAGGCGAAAACGGGTGATCTGTCGTTTGTGTTTGCGCC
Organism: Phycisphaerae bacterium; assembly: GCA_963577075.1. Lineage (GTDB taxonomy): Bacteria > Planctomycetota > Phycisphaerae > Phycisphaerales > Phycisphaeraceae > CAUYYV01. The sequence goes on along the minus strand of CAUYYV010000003.1, from coordinate 23,509 downwards.
AACATGTCGATATCCCGTGAGTATAGGCTTTGTCCGCAGGCGCCCCATGATTGTGACGCCGGTTCGTGAGCCCGCCCATCAACGATGTTTAGAATCCACCCGCCGCTGTGCTCTTGGTGATCAGGGCTATGGCGACCGCGGCCATGCCGATCAGGCCCATGCCGGCGCCGAACCCGGCGCCCAGAACCATCACGTATTGCTTGTACTTCTGGTGTCCGAACTTCTTCTCGAGGTAGAACCGCCCGATCAGTGCGCCCATGACCTCGGGGATCACGTTACCCGGGGTGGTCTGGCCCATGCCGCGCACCACGCCGAAGACAAGAAACGTCGGCAGGTTCAGAAAGCTGAGGACCGCAAAGGCGACCAGCCCCGCGCCCAGGCCCCAGCTGATGACGTCGAACTTGATCGCCTCGAGAAACGGGCTGGCACCCCCGGCGGTGGCCGTGTAAGTCAATGCCTGGTTCCACAGCAGAAAGTCCCAGTACTCCTGGGCGAACGGGTATTTTTCATCTGGGATCGGACCCATTTGCCAGATGAACTGGCTAAACGCCAGGGAACAGATGATCACCGTCGGAATGACAACCAGCTCGGTCTTGATCAGGCTCGAAATGCGCGTACCCGTCAGTTCCATCTCGCGGAAGGTACGCACCTGTCCCCCGTAGTCGTTGAGCGGGATGGGCGCAAACCAGATGGCCGACCCGGTGTAGCCCGAGAGGATAAACGCCGCCTCGCGCACCATGGGGATCTGCACCGTCTGGCCGACCAGCCCTTCAAGCTTGGCGTTGACATAACTCATCATCGGCTGGTAGGCCAGTGCGAACAATAGAAAGAACATCCATGGGAACTCTGGGATCAGGTAGGTCGAGATGCTGATGTAGGTAAACGTGCTGAACAAATAGATGAACACGCCGATGAAGAATGAAAAATCGCCACGCTCTTTGCTCGTGGAGGTCAGTTCCTGCCAGGCGTCGCTGATCTTGCGGCGTGGAGCCTGCATCTGATCATCGACGCTGCGCGCCCGGCGAAACAGGCCGCTGAACACCGAGCCAATGCTGATGGCAAAGATCGCCAGCGCCAGGCCTATCCCGAACGACAGATAAAAATCGATGTGATTGGAAAACAGCGTCCGGACCATGTTCATGCCCGGCTGCCAGGTGGTCAGCACGCCCTCATGGTAGAGCATCGGGTTGAGCACGACCGTGATAATCAAGCCGAGCAACCCACCGATGACCGCCCAGAACGGCAGTATCATGCCGGCGATAATCAACCCGACGTCGAAGACGATGTTGATCGGCAGGGCGGGCAGGCGGTTCTCCGTGCTGATCGCGGCCGTCAGGTCGAGCCAGGGGATGGGTATCAGCATGATCGGCTCGTTAAAGATCGCACCGCTGACCGCGGGCAAACCGATGTAAATAAACCCAAAAGCCAGCCCGATGACCCCGCCCAGCGAAAAGCATCGCCACCGCCACCGATTCGCCGGGTCGCGATCCTCGGCCAGCGCAGTGATGCCCAACGCGCCGACGGGCGCCATGGGAAACGGCAACTTCTCGACGTGCGCGGTCAGCCTGTACAACGCATAGCCCAGCCCGAACCCGTCGATCCGCTGGATGATGAACATGCCGGCGAGAAAGAGGATGGGCACGGCCCACTCACGCGTGAAAAAGGTGTTGCCGCTCGCCTTGATCGCCTCGGCTGATGGCGCGACCCAGGTTGGCAGATCGATGGCGAAGTTGGTCATTATGTCCGACTGCGCCATGTACTGGTTCCACAGCAACGTTGTCATCACGCCGCCGGCCAGGTGTCCGCCCAGCGCGATGCCTGTCATGTAGAACAGGATGAACACTTCCTGGCGGCGCAGCGTGGACATCGACCGTCGCGCCACCTCGGCAAAGAGAATGACTGTCACCCATCGTGCCGCCGTACCCATCAACGCGCCGCCGATGAAAAGCGACAGGTAGATTGACCCGGGGACCATCAGCAGCCCGAGAAACAATGAGCCGACAACGGTTTTGAGCCCGAAGCCCGGATCGAAGCGATCGGGCACGGACATCAAGTCGCGATACTGCTGGATTTCCCGGTCCTGGCTGTTGATCACCTTGCCGCCTCCACGCCGGGACACAATGGCCGTATTCTGCGATGGCGGTCGTCAGCCGGGAAACTGGATTGGATCAATCTCATCATGATTATGTCGACTTACCTTCGGGGGCGCAGGAGGGCAGGAGGGTCGCGGCCCGGAACATTTGTTTGCCTCGGTCGTGGTATCCGTTCTGAATCTCTGCCGGCTGGCTGCGCCAAGCGAGCAGTCGCTTGCGCAGCGATTCGAGGAACGGCTGATTGACCGTCACCCAGCTGCTGTGCTCACCGCTTAGCCTGGTCAGGTGCACCGACAACATGTGCGACCTGATCCGCGTGTTGTAGGCGCAGTACACCTCCATCTTTTGATTGACCCCGAGGTCGAACGGCGCGGGCGCAATGTCGAAAAGCATGGCGTAAGCCGTCGGGTTCTCGGCGTTGTCCGGTGCACTGTGGGCCGGCACGAGTCCGACGGGCCCGGCTCGGGCGAGGAACTTGCCTGTCGAGGCCTCCGAGTTCTGTTGCATAAACTCGTGCAGATAAGCGCAAACGCCCAGCACGTGATTGGAGTCGTAGCTGAACGGGAACTCGATGTGGATGTGATCTCCCTCGGGCCGGGGCAGGCTCCACCGTCGCTGCCCGCTGGGTACTGCTGCTCGCGCCGCCATGAGTGCCGGGTAGATCGTTGATGCCAACACGGTCGCGATGGTCAAGAAGATCACCACGATGACGGCCATGGACGAATAATTGAGGTTCAGCTTGATCAGGTCGAGCCAGTTGATCACGATGCTCAAGGTCTGGCCGATCAGGTAACCCCCCACGGCGCCGACCAAGCCGAACACGAGCGACTCGGCGAGGAAGAACATGATCACGTGGCCGGGGTTGAGTCCGATGGCGTTGTAGATCGATACCTCGCGCTTACGCTCCATGACGGATCCGAGCATGGTGTTGAGGATAATGGTGGCGGCGAGGATGGTGGGGATGGCGGCCTTGAGCACGCCACCGACCTGCGTGGTGGTGCTCGAGGTCAGCGCGTACTCGCCGGGACTGATCTTCGCCTGCGACTCGGGGTCGCGCTCGACCGGCCGGGTCAGCCCGAGCAGATTACGCTGGTGCTGAAACCGGATTAATCGGTTGACCTCGTTCCATGCGCGCTGCGCAGGCGGGGTGGTGAGTTGCTGATCGTCGATGAACTTGACACTGAGCGACCGGTAGCTGGCGAAGCCCAATTGCTGCGCCATCTCGATCGGCACGATGGCGATGTTGATCGGGTCGAACGGCCGGCCGCTTATCTCGCCGCCCTCCAGCAACTTGTTGCCGCCGCCAAGTTCCTTGGCCATGTCCTCGTTGCGCTGTTGGGCAGCGCCTGGCGCGGCCTGCGCGGCCGTGACGTTGAACACCATTGGCAGGATTGGCGTTTCTGCCAGGTCTTGCATCTTTGCCAGTTTCTGGTCATCGACCAGGCCGACCAGGGTCATCTCCATCCCGAGCAGAATCAATGTCTGGTCGTTGAAGTTTTCCGGGGTGATGCCGATCAGGTCGGCTGCTTCGACGCTGAGGACGATCTCTGCCTGGCCGTCTCGGATCCAACGCCCCTTGACCAGCGGCATATCAGCGATGAACCCATGCTCCGCCTGCTCCATCCCGAGCAGAACCTTGGACTCGATCACCCGCTCGCCGAGAACTTCGCGTGGCGCGTCAGGGCTGCGCTTCTGCGTGATCCGGAGGGGCAGGTTGTGGCCCTGGTGGTCGACCATCTGACCCCAGGCGCGCGTGACGGTGACGGTGCCGCGGCCGTAGCGCGCCCTGAGCCGATCCATCTGCACCGTTTCAATCTTGCCCATGCCCGGCTGGAGAAACACGAACCCGTCATACGCAGCGGTCGCGCTTTGGCGCACCATCGCGGGATCCACATCTTGGCCGACGCTGATCACCGACAGCATGGTGAATGTCACGAGCACGATGGTTGCGCAGGTCAGGCTCGTGCGGATGCGCCGCCGTTTCATGTTGTTGACGCCGACGAGAAACGCGGCTTCGACCAGTCTGCTCTGCGCCGCATCGACCGCCTCGCTTTGCAGCGCCTGTTCGACGAGTTCCATCATCGAGCTGTTGCATCGGCTGATCAGGATCATCGCCACGAACACAGCCAGGCCCAAAATGACAAACGCCATGATCACGATCACGGGCGTATTCGCGACGGAGAACGCCGGATGTACCCAATACAGCACTGCGACCATGAGCAGGAAAATCAGCCCGAAGATTGTCAATTGTCTCGTTACTTCGGTAAACGGCGTGACCAGTTTCATCACGAAGAAGCAGAAGGGGATAACCAGTGCCATGAAAACGACGACGGCAACAATCAGGTCGTTGATAATTTGTCGGCCGCGTGTGTAAGCTCGAAAGGAGTAGCCTCGCGCCTCCTCGATGCGGGCCAGTTTATCCAGTTCGCTGTCGCTCTCTACTTTCAGGGCGCTGTCGATCAGTCGGTGCACCAGCGAATCGGTCACGCCCTTGCTTGCGAGCATGCGCATCCGCCGCTCGGTGATCTTGAGCATGTCTTGCAGGCTCGTCTGTGCCATGTCGTGAATGATGCCGATGTCCGCGGGAAATCCTTTGCCCTTGTCGGGCGCGTCGTCGGTGATGTTGATGGCGATCGCGCCTTCGAGTTGGAGCTTGAACCGCGTGTCACGCGGCACCATGATGCTCGCCGTTCCGTCGTTTGACATGGGGTGCAGCATCGATTTGGCAAGTGAGTCCTTGCCCAATCCGACCGACGACTGCGATACGCCGGTCAGGCTCCAGTGATCGGGCGTGTTGTCCCTGGTGGCGTCGAGCACGCGGATGCCGTTGACCGGTACGAGTGTCAGAGGCCTGATCAGGCCGACCAGGTCGATCTTCTGCAGCTCGGCCAACGCCATTTTCAGTTCCTGGACGTGTGTTCCTGGCGGCGGCGCAGTCGGCGTAGGGAAGAACCGCATGCCGTCGCCGCGGTCGCGGGCGTAGAGCATGTTGCGGTATTCCGGGTCGTAGCCGTAGACCTGATAGAGGCTGCCCATGCCGCCACGTAACATGGCAAGGCCGCGATCGTCGGTGATTGACACCGAATGCGTTCGCACTTGGCCGTACATCGGAAAGTTCTGGGGGGTGCTCACGCCGCGATATCCGGGCAGCACGCGGACGGCCAGGGCGTCGGGCAGTGGGCGTTTGGGTATGTCGGTGGAGAACTGGTCTTGCAATAGGGCATAAAACTCATTGGCCTGGATCTTGATCGCCTGCGGCGAGGGAACCTCCTTGGGCCACAGCCCGAGGTCCGGCTCGTTGATCAGGGTGGCGAGAAATTCCTCGCTGAAATACATGACGTCGTTGAAGTTTCGCCGATCGATGCGGTCGGCAGTGTCGAACGGGCTGAACGCGTGGGGCCGAAAATCCTGCACCGACGTCAGCGTCAGTGCACACTTGAACATGTCGTGAAAAGTGCTGGACGCGAGCATGAGATACCCGCCCACGTGGGTCTGCCACGACAAGCTGCGCGCATTGGTGATGGTGTCCACAAACGGGTTGTGGTTGATTCCCTTTATGCGCGATGCGAGTTCGGCGGCCAGGTTGACCGTCTGCTTGCCCAATTGCAGCGTTCGGTCGGCGGCCATCTTGTTATCCGACGGGTAGCCCACATAAAAAAATCCGATCCGATCCGTGCTGAAACTCAAATCCAGGCACAGCCCCGTTGTGGCCGGCAGCGCCGGGAACTGCCGGGCGGCCAGGGCCTTGTAGCCGAGTTTGGCTGTAAATTGCTCATCGCGATCGGTCAGGTACCGAAGCCGGCGACGCAGCGCCAGGTTTTTGATCAGTGACCGGTGCGTGTCGAGCAGCGTCGCCTGGTCACGCCGGGCCCTGCTGTGGATTTCGTTGAAGTAGACTGCGAGCACCTCGGTGTCATCCGCGGAGAGATCCTTGTAGAGGATTTTTTTGCCGAACTGATTGAACAGTCGCATCAGCCGTTCGATTTGCTGCAGTCGCTGATCGATCTGATCGACGTTGCTTTTCAAACGAGCGTGCTCTTCGACCGTTGCTTCTTTCGGTTCTTTGAGTCGCTGGATCAGCTGGCCGCGCTCGAGCGTGCCCATATTTCGTTTACGCGCGAGCAGGTCAAGAATGGGTTGCTTGATCTTGATCTTCTTGCCCGCGACGGTGGCCACATGGGTGCGCATGTGGGCAGCGCCTTCAGCTGTCGGCGGGACGTAGGTTTTGAGAATGAACCGCTCATGGGACAGGTGCTTCTCGAGATTGTCCAACTCATCGCGCAAGCCGCCGGGTTCGGCGAAGGCGAAATGGGCGTACTCAGCTTCTCCAAGCAACAGGTCGGCGTGGTTGTTGGTGAAGCTGATCAGCACGGGGCGCACCGGTCTGCCGCCTGGCGCGCTGAACCGGGCCAATAACCGTTTCATCAGCACGATGTTGCTCGCGCTGTTGGCGCCGGGCGCCAACTCGGGCACGATCGAGTTGCTGTCGATGTAGGTCTGCAGGTGTATGAGTTGGCGAGAGGGATCGCGTTCGACCTTGGTGCCTGCACGTGCCGAGGGTGCGGTGCCGGGGATGAGCAGCCAAGGAATGATCAGGTTGCGCCGCTGCCATTTGCCAGTGACGGGTTGGGTGATACGGATATTCGGTGCATCGCGCGCCACGGCGGCCCGCCAATCAGCGCCGAATGCTGCCTCCAACTCACGCCGGCGGATGTAGAAACGCGGAATGCTCAGTGGTGAGACGGTAAACTTCTGCGACGCTTGGCCCCTCGTGGTGGCGGCGTCAGGTTCAGGCTCGATGAACAGGATCACGTCTGCGCCGTTGCGCACGGCGTTGATCCAACGCTTCGAGCTGTTGAAATCGAGCAGGATCGCCTGCTTCGCCTCGGGGTCGGTCTGATCGGCGATGGCGCGCAGATCGGCCTCACGACCGGTGCCGGCGTACAGCAGTGGGCCGGTGAAGCCTTCTTCGGGCAGGTTGGCCGGCTCGACCAGGTTCGGTGCCATCTGGTAGATGCGCAGCTTTGCCTTGCCGTCGACCTCAAGCCAGGCGGGGCCCGGTACGAATGCCGCGGTGGGCTTGGTCAACGTGCCGCTTTGCCACAGCAGCGCCATCTTGTTCGAAGCCTTTCGGTCGGCTTCGAGCGCCGCGACCTGTGCTTCGCGCACAACCTTGTCGTGGGCCTCGACGGTCATCACGCTGCCACTGTCGCCGCTGGCAGCCTGGCGGGTGCTGCGCTCGGAGTTGGTTTCAACGGTCGCTGCCACGACAGGCAGAATGATGATCACTGCAGCACACACCACCGCCATGACGAGCAGCGAATTGCGTCGCTGGGCCCGCCAGCATCCGCCCGCGAGAATCAACAGCATCGCGAAGGCTCCGATCGTGACCCCCGGCTGCTCGACGGTGAATCGCACGTACCAAGGGGAGGTCACCGTGATGCCGGCCAGGGCCTGCTGCTCCTGGCGTCGCTTTAACTCGAAGACGTGTTGCAATGCGATGTCGGCTTCTTGCCACGTCCTCTCAGCTTCCCGCACGCGGATGATCGATTGGGCGTTGCCCTTCGCGGTGGCGTCCATGAACATCGCGATGATGCTTTGCGTCAGTTGCTCGTTGTCGGCGCTGCCGAATACGCGCGACGGGTATTGGTCGATCAGTTTGACAAGCTGCTCATGGTAATCCGGCCGCTGGGCGGCGCAGGGGGAGGCGAGCGCCGCCGCGAAGGCGACGGTCAGCAGCAACAACCCAAAACGCTTGGCGGCTCTATTCATCGGACGGTTTCTTTTCCTGTTGCTCGATCGAGCCGATCTGGATGTCCAGGTCCTCTCGTTTTTCAATCCGTTCGATCATGCCGTCTCGGATCCAGACGACGCGGTCGCAGATGTCGAGCATCTTGTGGTCGTGTGTGGCGCTGACGACGGTCACGCCCATCTGCTTGCACAAGCCCTTGAGCATGGCGATGATCTCGGCCCCGGTCTGCAGGTCGAGATTGCCCGTCGGTTCGTCGGCGAGCACGATCGCAGGTCGGTTCGCCAGGGCGCGGGCGATGGCGACGCGTTGCTGCTGACCGCCGGACATCCGGCCCGGCCGGTGGTTCCACCGGTCGCCAATGCCCACGTTCTGCAACAACTCGTACCCGCGATCGCGGGCGTCGTCGGGGTTGACGTTGGCGAACGTCATCGACAGTGTCACATTCTCCAGCGCGGTGAGTGTGGGCAGCAGGTTGTAGCTCTGGAAAATGTAGCCGATCTTGCGGCATCGCAACCACGCCAGTTCGTAACTGTCCAGGGCGGCGATATTCACTTCGTCGATAAACACCATGCCGTCGGTTGGTTTGTCCAGTCCGCCAATCATGTTAAACAGCGTGCTCTTGCCCGACCCGGAGGGCCCCATGATCGCCATGTATTCGCCGCGGTAAATGTCCAACTCCACGCCACGCAGCGCGTGTGTTTCGCTGTCACCCATCTGGTACACCCGGGTGACGCCGATCGTTCGCACGACAAAGTCGCGCTCGAGCGCGGACTCACCCCCGGACTCATCCCCGGCGTTTGCGCCCGCGTTGTTCATGGTTGTTGTACTCATTCGTCGATTCTCAACGCGTCGACCGGGTTCATGCGTGCAGCGACCCGGGCGGGATAGACTGCGCCGAACACGGAGATAAGCACGCCCGCGACGATCGACCAGCCGGTCACCGTCAGCCCACCCAGCCAGGGAAAGTATTGCATGCCGTATCCGCCGAACTGAAGTGCCGCCGCGGTCAGGGCCACGGCGATGCCCAGCACGATGCCGGCCGCCGAGCCGACCACGCCCAACAGGCCAGACTCGATCAAAAACAGTTGCACTACCAGTCGGTCCTGCGCGCCTAGGCATTTCATCGTGCCGATCTCGCGAAATCGCTCGGTCACGCTCATCAACATCGCGTTGGTGATGCCCACGGCGCAGGTCAGAAGAGCCATCAGGGTCAGCCACCTGTCCATGGGGTTTCCCGATTCGAGTTGTTCGCTGGCGCTGATTAGATTCGTTCGCAGCAGCCGGTCAATGGCAATGCCCTCGCGAGCCAACTGTTCGGATTTGAGTGCTTCGAGCATCAGCCTCGTGTGGTCATCGTGCCTGGTCCAACCCAACAGCAGTTGCAGTGCTCGCAACTTGGCGTCCGGCAGGCTCGGGATGCGGCCTACATCCTGCGCGAACAGTTCAGCCAACCTCAGATGGATCTCGTGGTCAGTCGGACGTGCTGCCGATGCGCGAACCAAGTCGGTTTTTATGTCCGTGGGAATCTGATCAAGAATCTGCGGCCAAGTGCCGGGATCGTTTTGAAGACGGTTGTGCAGGTCCACAGCGTGCTGATGCCGGATGGCATTGGTGATGGTGCCCGGATCGACGGACGATGCCGGACCTGCCGCCGCGTGCAACTCGACTATTTGGCTCTCGGTAAGACTTGCAAGCAGGGCTGACCAGGCGAGAGCCCAGGCTGGATTGGGCACATCAAGCCCTTCAACAAGCTGATACTTTTGGGATTGGGTCAATTGCGAAGCAAGGTCCTTCGTCGCAAGCGCATTGACTGCCGCCGCGAGGGCCGGCTGCTTTTCCACGGGAAACTGTGGCGGCTGGGTGGCGTGGGCCAGATTGGACACCAGCTTGCTCGCCATCCCCATGTAGAAAAGAAATCCAATGGCCAGAATGACCGAGATCAATGTCACGACCGATCGCATCAGGCGAACGCGCAGGCCACCCATGGCCATGGCGATCAGGGTGCGACGCGGCAGCGCCGATTGCCGGCCGCCGATCTGGTCGAGCAACGTTTGGGTTTGCGGGTCGACCGCGGCGTTGCCGGGTTGAGTGCCGTGCTGCATCACGCCGGTGACTCCGCGCCGCTGGACTGGTCCCCGGGCCCGTGGATGCTGCCGACATGGATATCGAGTTGGCTGCGCAACTCTATCTTGTTGATCAGCCCATCGCGGATCGTCACCACGCGGTCGGAGACCGAGAGCATCTTGTGGTCGTGGGTGGCGGAGATGATGGTTACGCCCCGGTCTCGGCTGAGTTGGCTGAGTCGGTCGATGATTTCCTCGCCGGTTTTCGTGTCGAGGTTGCCCGTTGGCTCATCGGCAAGAATGATCGGCGGGTCGTTGGCCAGCGACCTTGCGATGGCGACCCGCTGTTGCTGGCCGCCGGACAACTGATCGGGCCGGTGATCGTAACGGGGCGGATCGCCCAGCCCGACGGCGTCGAGCAGTTGGCGTGCCTTGTCATGTGCATCGCTGATATCCATGCCGCCCAACAGCATCGGCAGCGCCACGTTTTCCGTCGCGGTCATCACCGGCACGAGGTTATACGCCTGAAAGATGTAGCCGAGACAGCGGTTGCGCAGCCGCGCCTGCTGGTCGCGCGACAACTCTGCTATGCGGATGCCCTGCACCGTGACATCGCCTTCGGTGGGCGAATCCAGCCCGCCGATCATGTTAAACAGCGTGCTCTTGCCCGATCCGGAGGGCCCCATGATCGACAGGTACTCGCCGGCGTAAATGTCGAGGGTCACGCCGGCCAACGCCCGCACCACCTCATCCTCGATGCGGTAGAGCCGTTGCACTTCGTGAACGCGGACGATAACCCGCTTGCCCTTGGCGTAGCGGGCGTGCTCGGCCGGTTCACCGGCCAGCACCTCGGGGTCAGCCTGCCCCTGCAGAGGAAGCTGTGCCTGTTGAATCAACCTGAACGCTCCGTGGCCCCGGGCCGGCGTTTTATCAAACGCCCGGCCATCATACCGATCTTACGCACCTGTCGCATCGGCAGGCGATAGCGTTGCGAAAAGACGGGTCGAGCCCGAAGAGCTGAAGAAATCCGTCGTCCTGCAGCGGATGTGAAGCCAGTGTTTGCCGCTGCTGGAACATGGCATCTGCCTGCCGCGGTCGAACCGGTCACCCACACGGCAACCCTAGATGCGTGCCACGCGCAAGTGTAACCGTAAATGTCTATTATTATGATAGATATGACTGTTAACGGACAGGATGAGAACTGTTCACGGTCCCGGGCTGAGCACTGATTGGAGAGGCGGAGGGGTTTTAACAGGCAGTGTCAGGTCGCCGTGACGGCGGGGGCGGACTGGCGCGCCAGCGAAGCGATCGTGGTGCCGGCCCATTCGGCGCGGATGTGCCCCACGGCTCGGTCGACAACCCGCTGGAGGGCCTGTACGACTGGTGCCAATGTCGGGTCGTCTTCGCTGACGGGCACGGTTGTGGCGATGGGTCCGTCGATGGCCTCGAAGACATCCAGAAGTGTGATCTCGTTGGGAGGCCGATCAAGCGTGTAGCCGCCGGCGCGGCCGAGCTGGCTGCGGATCAGCCCCTGACGTGTCAGGGCCTGGAGGATTTTCAGTGCACTGTCCGTCGGCACGGTCAGGTGCTCGGCGATCTGGCGGGCCTGAACCAGCCCGTCATCATAACGCTCGACGAGAAACACCAGCGCCAACGCTGCTTGTGCCGAGGACATTGGTTAACTTCATCGAAGAATCTGCTTCCTATAACCACGCTGGGGGGTTCGCGTCATTATCCGGTACTTCGGCGCAGTACGCGGGGTGCTTAACCATGGAGGTGTATTTTGCTCGGAGGAATCACATTTCGGTTCGGTTATGGGCTTGGCAAACTCGCCGAAGTGTCATGCCCCACAGAATCAGCCGGGGACCTGCCTTCATTTGGCGGTGCGAGTGATTGCTTAGGCGAAACGATCGCGCAGGCGGTGCGCGGCCTCGCATAATCGTCGCAGTTTTTCGTAGGCCTCGTCAATTGTGGGCGGCTCGCCCGAGTCGGGTGCGAACCCGCAATCGGGATTGACCGCGATGCGGCTCGGGTGGACCAACTCTGCTCCTGCGGCGCCGATCGCCTCGATCGCCTCGACTTCCTGCAACTGCGCGCCGCGAACGTCGACCACGCCCATGCCCACGCCCAGGTGCTCGGGCAGAAGCTTCAGGTCGCTCACGTCTCCGGTGCCCTGATAGGCAAACTCGAGATTGATGCGGTCGATTCGGGCGTCTTTCATCCACGGGAGGATCGGTTCATAATTGCCCTCGACGTCGCTTTGACGCTTGTACACGCTGTGGCAGCAGTGCAGGTGCGTTTCGGTGCTGATGCCCTCGAAGATCTGGTTGATGTAGCCGATCGCTTCGGGCATCTGCTTGTCGATGTCCCATTGCTGGCGCAGCCGATCATCATGGGTGTCGCCGCTTTCCATGAGCCTGCGATCGCAGAAATAGGTCATTGCCGGGTCGTCCAGTTGAATGATGTCGACGCCCGCGCCGGCCAGCGCTTCGGCCTCGAGATGCAGCAGCTGCGCCATGTGTTGCATTAGGTGCTGCATGGTCGGGTAGGCTTCAGCGCTGTAATCGGGGTGCCACAGGCGCACGCCGACGAGAAATGGGCTGGGCAGGGCAAACTTGGTGCAACGGTCGGTGTGCTTGACGAGAAATTCAGCGTCGCGGGCGAACACGGGGTCGCCTTGGCGCATGCGATGCGTGGCGACATTGGTCATTTTTACCTCGCCCTGGTGCGTGAACGGGCGGACCTGTTCCAGGCCGCCGACGCGGTCGAAGAACTCGGTGATGTAATGGCCTCGTCTCCATTCGCCGTCGCTGACCACGTCGAGACCTGCCTGCTCCTGAAGACGGATTGCGAACGCGATCATCTCGTCCATGACGCCTTGGTATCGGTCCTGCTGCATCTGGCCATGTGCGGCGATCAGATCGAGAACGAGCTTTGGTCTCGGCAGCGAGCCGATGACCTGCGTGAAAAACGGCGGCAACTTGCGCGTTCGGTCAGTTCGCATCGTGTCACTCCTCGTAAAGTTACGATAATCGATTGAGGTAGTCTTCGTAGCCGAACCGGCGCACAATCCGTGTCTGTCCGCTGTTCGAATCATGCACCACGATCGTGGGTAGGTTCACGCCGTTGAACATCGTGTTTTTTACCATCGTGTAATGCGCCATGTCCTCGAAGACAATCTTGTCGCCGACATTGAGTGGCCGATCGAATGCGTAGTCGCCGATCACGTCGCCGGCCAGGCAGGTCAGCCCGCCCAGGCGATACGGGTGCGGCTTTTCACCGACCGCTGCGGCACCCTCGATGCGTGGCCGGTACGGCATTTCCAGCACATCTGGCATGTGCGCCGTCGCGGAAGTATCGAGCACGGCCGTTCGCACCTCGTTGTCGACAATGTCGAGCACGGTCGTGACGAGCACGCCGGCGTCCAGCGCGATCGCCTCGCCCGGTTCTAGGTACACATCGTGTCCATAGCGATCCCGATGGCGAACGATCAGCTGAACCAGTCGGTCGACGTCGTAGTCCTCGCGGGTGATGTGATGCCCGCCGCCACAGTTGACCCACGTGATCTGCTCGAAGTATCGGCCGAACTTGCGTTCGACGACTCCGAGCGTGTTCTCCAGCGCGTCAACATTGCTCTCGCACAAGGTGTGAAAATGCAGCCCGCTGATATCGCGCAAGTCCTCGCCCTTGAAGCCGGATTGCGTGACGCCCAGGCGCGAGCCGGCAGCGCACGGGTCGTACAGCGGGGTCGTTGCTTGTGAGTATTGCGGGTTGATCCGGATCGCACACAGGGGCGGCCGCGCGGCCGTGGTCGTGCGGATCTTGAACCGGCGCCATTGTGCGAAGGAATTGAACGTGACGTGATCGGCCAGGCTTACTGCCTCGCCGAATTCGTCGTCGCGATATGCGGGCGCGCAGAGATGCACTTGCTTGCCGAGTTTCTCGCGTCCCAGCCTTGCCTCGTGTAGCGAGCTGGCGGCGGCGCCGGCCAAGGTCGCGCGCATCGGCTCGAACAGGTCCCACATGGCAAATCCCTTGAGCGCCAACAGCACCTGGGCGCCGCTGTCACGCTGTACGTGGTCGAGCACCCGCATGTTTCGCTCGATCGCCGCTCGATCCACGACGTAGCAGGGGCTGGGTAGATCGTTCAGATTGAGCCGGTCCATGGCTGGACGCTCCAAGGCAGGCCGTAAAAGTTTAGCGCCTTCATAAACGGGTCGGGATCGAACTGCTCCATGTGAAACACGCCCTCGCCCCGCCAGGAGCTGGTGAGCATCATCATGGCGCCGATCATGGCCGGTACGCCCGTGGTGTAAGACACCGCCTGTGCGCCGACTTGCGCAAAACACCACTCGTGATCACAAACATTGTAGATCAGGTGTTGCGCCGGCGTACCGTCTTTCAGCCCGCTGACCACGCACCCGATGCACGTCTTGCCCTTGTAATCCTTTGCCAGCGACGACGGTTCGGGCAGGAGCGCCTTGAGGAACTTGAGAGGCGCGATCTTGTGGCCCTCGAACTCGACTTCGTCGATTCTCGTCATTCCCACGTTCTCAAGCACGCGTAGATGCGTCAGGTACTCGTCGCTGAACGTCATCCAGAAGCGGATTCGCCGCAGCCCCTCGATGTGCTGGACGAGTGATTCGAGTTCCTCATGGTACATCAGGTACATCTCGCGTGGGCCGACCTCGGGAAAGTCAAACGTTCGCCGCTCGTGCAGTGGCGGGGTCTGCCGCCATTGGCCCGCCTCCCAGTACCGTCCTTTGGCGGTTACCTCGCGGATGTTGATCTCGGGGTTGAAGTTCGTGGCGAACGGCCGGCCGTGATCGCCGGCGTTGCAGTCCACGATGTCGATGTAATGAACCTTATCGAGCAGATGTTTTTGGGCATACGCGCAGAATACGTTGGTCACGCCCGGGTCGAACCCGCTTCCCAGGAGCGCCATGATGCCAGCTTGTTTGAACCGGTCCTGGTACCGCCATTGCCATTTGTACTCGAAGCGAGCCTCGTCGGGCGGCTCGTAGTTGGCCGTGTCAAGGTAGTTCACACGCGCTTCGAGGCAGGCGTCCATGATGTGCAGGTCCTGGTACGGCAGCGCCACGTTGATGACCAGGTCGGCTCGAAAATCCCTGATCAGCGTGGTGGTCTGCTTCACGTCGTCGGCGTCGAGCTTCTCGGTACGGATTTGCTGACCGATGTGTGCCGCGATCCGGTCGCACTTGCTCTTCGTCCGTGACGCCAGGCAGAGGTGGCCGAATACATCAGGTGCCCGGGCACACTTGTGCGCGACGACATTACCCACTGCGCCGGCACCGATGATCAATACGCGATACATGCTTCGGCCCTTGAGCGGGGATTCGCTGGCAAACTCGCCGGGTATTCTATTCGATTCGCCGGGGCGCTTATAATCAGGAGGGTGGCAAAAGAGGTGGGCAAAGTGCTGGGCATCGCGCTGCGTAGCGTACGCCGGGGATCGATGTTCGAGGTGTCAGAGGCGCATGCTTGCGCCGATGATTGTTTCAAGGGCGATCGCGTATCGAGCACGAAGCGGCGGCGGCCATGCTCGTCGCGGTGCAATGGCGACAGATGATGGTGGAGTTGGGCGCCGATCTGCCCTGGCACACCCGCCGCGCCAACGTGTCGATCGGCGCCAACACCCCCAAGCCGTTACTGGGCTAGGCGATTCGCATTGGCCGGATCAGCGCGTGCGTGCATGCCGAGACCAAGTCCTGTGGCGATATGGATAGGGCGCTGCCCGGACTGGCCGGTGCCTTGGCGCCCGACTGTTGTACAGGCGTATACGGCCAAATCCTCAGCAACGGCATCATTCGCGTCGGCGACGTGGTCCGTTGTACGCGGCGGTTTACTCGGCGTCGGCCAGCACCGGATCAAGTAGTTCGCAAATGCTGTGGTAGAGCAGCAGGTGTGCTTCCTGAATGCGTGCGGTGGTGTCGCCCGGGACGATCAATTCGGCATCGGCCAGCCCCTTGCACTGCCCGCCGTCGCGACCGAGCAGGGCGATCGTGCCGACGCCAAGTGCCGGTGCCGTTTCGAGTGCGAGCCGCACGTTCGGGCTTGCGCCCGTCGTCGATATGGCGACCAGCACGTCGCCTTCGGTGCTCAACGCCTGCAGTTGGCGGGAAAATACCTGTTCGGGTGGGTAATCGTTGGCCAGGGCTGTGGTCAACGCATGATTGGCGGTCAGGTCGATTGCCGGATAGCCCGGGCGCTCAAGCGCGTATCGGCCGGCGATCTCCGCGGTGAAGTGCGCGCAGTCGGCGGCACTGCCTCCGTTGCCGCAGCACAGCAGTTTGCCGCCGCCGGTCAGCGTGGTGGCGATCATCGTCATGGCGCGGTGCAATGATTCGGACAGGACGCTTAGCCCGTCGAGTGTGCTTCGTGCCGCGTCGATGGTGGCGGCCAGCGTGCGTACGGTGTCGTGGTGGGTCATGGCGCGGCACTCGGCTTGTCGACGCGAGGATATCGTTTGCGCATCAGGCTGCGCATGGACATGGCGTTGAGCGCGGGCACGGCCGTGACGATCGCCAGTCCTAGGCGCGCCATCGGCTGGGGCCAGATCTCCGGCTTCGGGCGGCGCAGGCAACGGACGATTGCCTGGGCCACCTTTGCGGCGGTCTGCACGAGCGGTGCAGGGGTATTGAACTGGGGCTCGTGAGTGCCCGATCGACTGCGCGCGGTGTCATAAAACTCCGTCCGCGTGCCGACCGGGTGTACGCTGCTCACGTGGATGCCCTCGTGGGCCAACTCGGCGCGTAACGCACTGGCGATCGAATCCTGCGCCGCCTTCGTGGCGCAGTAGAGCCCGTACATCGGCAGCCCGATCTCGCTGACAGCGCTCGAGCAGATCAGGATGTGGCCCTCTCCACAATTTCGCATCACGGGCACGGCGGCACGGATCGTGCGTAATGTGCCGAATACGTTCGTCTCGAAAATGGCGCGTGCCTGGCCATCGGTCGTGTCGGCGATCGGGCCGTACAATCCGTAGCCGGCATTGGCGAACACGGCATCGAGCCGGCCCCACTCGCCGACCGTCCGGTCGACGAGCCTGCGTGCGTCCTCATCGCGATCGACGTCGCCGGGCACGATCAGCGCCTTGCGCCCGAACTGCTCGACGCGGGCGGCAGTTTCTTGAAGCCGATCTTCACGCCGGGCGCTGATCGCTATGTCCATGCCCGCCTTGGCGCACGCCACCGCTGTTGCCGCGCCGATGCCGCTGCTTGCCCCGGTGATGGCGATGACTTTGCCGGTTAGATCGCGCCCCATCATGGTACAAGTGTACCGGATCGCTGTGCGCCATGCGGTGCCATGGGAGGGTGATATACTCGCTCCCTATGCAACGAGCCGAACTGATTGATCGCATTCGCCGCGACGCGCTGCTGCGTGGAGAGTTTACCCTGCGTAGCGGGCGAACCAGCAAGTATTACCTCGACAAGTACTTGTTCGAAACGCAGCCCGACATCCTCGAAACGCTGGGCAAAATGTTCGCAGGGCACATCGATGACAGCATCGATCGCCTCGCCGGCGCCGAGTTGGGCGGCATCCCGCTTGTGGCTGTCACGTCCATCATCTCGGGTCTGCCCTGTGTGCTGATCCGTAACCGCAAGAAGAGCTACGGTACGGCCAAGCAACTCGAGGGCCGGTTGAACCCCGGCGACCGCGTCATGATTGTCGAGGATATCGCCACCAGCGGTGGACAGGTGCTCGAGGCCGCCCGGACAATCAGTGACCAAGGCGGGCAGGTCACCAAGATCGTCGCTGCCGTCGATCGTGAGGAGGGCGCTCGCCAGAACATCGAAGGAGCCGGATATCGATTCGAGAGCCTTTTGACCAAGTCTGATCTGGGTATCAGTGAATAAGGTAGGAAATTGGATCGCGGCCTGCTGGGATCAATCCCGGCGGGGGCGCGCAGCGCATCGACTTGCGTCTTGTTGAAAATATAGAATTGTCCGGGGCTGTAGTTGATCTCACGGATCACCATGGTGGTGTGATTTGGCGTGATGGCGAGGGGCAGTGGGATTATCAGGCTATCGTATTCGGGGGCGGGATCGGGGTTGTAGCCGTTTAGGAACTATTTAAAGATGACGTGTATGCACACGCTCAATGTGTGGCAAGGGGCCATACCTGAGATCCTATAAATACGTTTTCTACGTGGAGCTTTTCCGTAAAATGTTTCATTAAATGATCTTATAAATGGTGTCGATCGTGTGGGCCAGGGCCTCTTCGTGACGCTGCAGCGATCCTCCGGGTTGGCGGCGCATGGTTCGGATTGCTGGCCAATCATCGATAATCGCGAGAAAAGTGGCCATTTGCGGGGTAGCCGTACGATAGTTTCCGCATGTGAATGTTGCCGAGGCGGCAGGGCCTGCGGCTTGTTTGTTGACTTTGGAAAGGGTTTTTTGAAAAATTAGTTTACATTTTGGCCCGCAAGGCCTTGACGACTCGTTCGACTTCGTGACAATACCCGCCGAGTGCCTGTAGTGACGGTTGTAAGCCGGCGCCTTGATGCGGACAAATGATTGGAGTGGATATCGGATCAGGGATTTAATACTAGTAGAGAGGCACTTGTCGAAAAACCGGTTTGGGCAGAGACGAGCCGGTTCGTGAATCAAGACTTTCCCAGTTTAGAACCACAGATAAACGTCGGCGTCGTGTTGGCGCCGGATCATCTTGGCTGCGTTGGTTGAGATGGCGGGTGATGTCATCCACGGTGGATGACGCCAAGGAACACCCAAACGGCTTTTCGAGCATACTGAAAGGAGATGTTCCATGCGGAACAGATTATTGTTGGCCATCGGCGGGAGCTTGCTTGTGGGCATCGCCGGCGTGGTCTACGCCGACGCGACCCCTAGTAGTGAAGTTTCCCTCCGAGCGGAAATGGCCGCCCTCCGGGCGGAGTTGAACCAACTCAAGGTCCAGCAGGACGGTGCTTATCTCAAGCAGCGTCGGGCCGAAGAGTTCAAGGCGATGGTTCAGGATGTTATGTCTGATGCTGATACCCGTGCCAGCCTGCTGGAAAGCGGCATGACCGCCGGGCACAACGGCGAGAACTTTTTCCTCGCTTCCGATGATGGCGGGTTCCGGGTGGAGATCAGTGGCCAGGTCCAGATACGCCACATCTCCAACTTCCAGGACACGGATGATGATACCGATGGCGCGACCGCTCCTACCACTGGCATCGTTGTCACGACTGATGAGGATGACAGCGAGCGTGGCTTCGAGGTGCATCGCGCCAAGATCCAGTTTGCTGGCCACATCGCCGATCCGCGGCTGAACTACGCGATTCGCTTGGCCGTTGGCCACGATGACAATGATGTCTCGGCGGACCGGATCGTGGTCAGTTATGCCCTGTCCGACAACCTGACGTTGTGGGGCGGCGAAGATAAGGGTCCGCTGTTGCGCGAAGAGTTGACCTCATCGGCGCACCAATTGGCCGTCGAGCGTACTCTCATCAACGAGATCTTCACGGTCGACTACCAGCAAGGCGTTGGCCTCAAGTGGGATGCGGATGAGTCGCTCAAGGTTCAGGCCATGATCAGCGATGGCTCACACTCGGGTGACGGTGCGACCTCGCCCAACCCCTTGACTCAGGGTGGCGCCTCGCAGGCGGGAGTTGTTGGTGGTGCTGTTGCTTTGAGCAACACGTCTAAGGCTTATGACGAAGACCGTTCGGATATCGCCATCACCGCTCGTGCCGACATGAAGTTGGAAGGCGCGTGGAGCCAGCAGGATGATTTCACCGCGGGCGTCGGCGAGGACACCGCGATATTCATCGGTGTCGGCATCCACTACGAGGTTGGTGAGACCGGTGACTCCGCGTTCAACAACAACTTCGTGTCTTGGACGGTTGATGGTTCCATCGAGAGTGAGGGATGGAATTTTTACTTGGCCGTCATGGGCATGCACACCGGCCTGGAAGATGACGCCGTTATTGTCGGCGACGACCAGGATCTGTTCGGCATGATCGTGCAGGGCGGGTATCGCATCCCTGATACGCAGTGGGAGCCGTTCGTCCGCTGGGAGTTTCTTGACTCGGACGACGTTTTCACTACTGCAACCGACGTGCCGTACGGCGACACCAGCATCATGACCTTTGGTGTTAACCGCTACCTGCACGGCCACGACGCGAAGTTGACGTTCGACGTGGTCTGGGCCCTGGATCCGAGTCCATTGACAGACGCTGGCACGGGCATCCAAGCTGATGACCACAATGACGACGAGCAAGTCGTGATTAGGGCTCAGTTCCAGCTGCTGTTCTAAGTTTGTGAATCAGAACCCAAGCCCTTGTCGCCTTGCCGGCGACAAGGGACTTCAAGATCGGCCGGCTCTTTTCCTAGAGCCGGCCGGTTTTTTTATGACAGAACGTTGCCAACGGCTTCGACGACGGCGTCGTGAATCGGCCCGTTTGTGGCGATGATGCCTTGGTTGGTTTCGAGCTGGCGGCCGTGTGTGAAATCGAGTGGTTTGCCGTGGACGTCGCTGACCCGGCCACCGGCTTCGGTGACGGCAATCATGCCCGCGGCGTGGTCCCAGATCTTCTCGCGATAATCGGTGCGGGTCGGCATGCGTAGGTATATCTGCGCTTCACCCCGGGCGACGGTGGCGTACTTGGCCTGGCTGTCCATGCGAATTGGCTCGGCCGAGATACCCAGTATTTGCGCGATCCGGGCCGCGTCGCCATGGCTGGAATGCCCCGATTCAACCGATTCGCAGAACCGTGCCGCCGATGGATCGGCCACGCCGCTGACATGTACCGGCTTGCCCTCATCCGATGCCTGCCTGTCGAGTGAAAGCAGCCTCGTGCCCTCGCCCCTCGTGGCGGCCAGCATCAGGCCCGTCGCACCGTCGTGGCCAAGGTTTGGGCAGCCCAGCACGCCCATGATGACCTGGCCGTCCTCAATCAGGGCCAACGCCACCGCATACTGCTCGTTGCGCAGAAATCCCTTCGTGCCGTCGATGGGGTCGAGCGTCCAGTATCGCCCGCCTCGGGCCGCGGTGGCATGGCCGCCACGATCGATCAGTTCAAGTACGGCTGATTCATTCTGCTGCGACGAGGGCAACGCCGCCGATGCTCGTTGCACCACGGCTTGTCGAATGAAAGCCTGATCCGGTTCACGCAACTGGTCGGCATTCTCCTCGGCGATGACCTCATCGTCGGCAAAAGTCTCGGCCAGTTTGGCGCACACGACCGCCTGTGAGGCGAAGTCGGCGACGGTCACGGGGCTGCGATCCTTCTTCTCGAGCGAATCGGCACTGACCATGGTTCGGCGCACCGCTTGGCAGACTTGCGCTGCGGCCCGTACCGCGTTGATCGCAGTCTGCTGTTCGTCGCTTCGGGCGGTGGCCATGATCACCTCGTGCCTGTTTGCCGTGGTTGGTTTGTCGGCTTGGCCGATATGGCTAGGAAGGTGCAGTGCCGTCGGCTGTCGCAGCGCGGTCGCCGAAGCGAGTGGTCTTTTCGTTAAAGTGCAGCGACACTGCGCCAGTCGGCCCGTTACGCTGTTTGGCGAGGATGATCTCGGCTAGGCCCTTCTTGTCTGGATGCTCCTCGGCCCAATCGGGATCAGGATGATAATACTCCTCGCGGTGCAACATCATCACGACGTCGGCGTCCTGCTCGATCGACCCTGATTCGCGCAGGTCGCTCATGCGTGGTCGATGATCCTCGCGACCCTCGGGCGAGCGATTGAGTTGGCTGAGGCAGATGACCGGGACGTTCAGCTCGCGCGCCAACGCCTTGATCCCTCGCGAAATCATCGACACCTCCTGCTGGCGCGACTCGGAATCAGGCGAGTTCATCAGTTGCATGTAGTCGACGAAAATGGCCTCGATGTCGTGCCGGGTCGCCATCCGTCGGGCCTTGGCGCGCAGCGCCAGCAGCGACAAGCCCGGCGTATCGTCGATGTAGAACGGCGATTCACTGAGCCGGCCGACCGTGTTGGCAAGCTGCGCATAATCCTGCCCGCTTAGCATGTTGCGGCGGACCCGGTGCGAGTCGATCCCGCTGGCCGAACACAAGAGCCGCTGTGCTAGTTGCTGCTTGCTCATTTCCAGACTGAAAAACGCCACCGGCTGGTTCATTACCACGGCGATGTGCTCCGCCATGTTCAGCGCGAAGGCTGTTTTCCCCATGCTCGGCCGGCCGGCAACGATAATCATCTCGCCACGTTGCAGCCCGCTGGTCATTTCGTTGAGTTGGGCGTAGCCGGTGTCCAGCCCGGTGATCATCTGGCCCTCGCGGGCCTCGAGCTGGTTGTAGAACTCGTGCAGCAGGACGCCCAGTTGGTCAGCGTCCTGGCTGCTGCGCGTTTCGCGCAGCAAGAAAATCTCCTTCTCCGCGGCGTCGAGCAGTTCTTCGCCCTTTTCGGCGCTGGTGTGGGCGCGGTGGAGGATCGAGCCGGTGGCGTTGATGAGCCTGCGGACCAGTCCCTTGTCGTGCACGATCCGGGCGTAATAAGCGGCGCCCGCGGCGTGCGGCACCGATTCGCCCAACTCGATGAGGTACGACACGCCTCCGATCTGATCAAGCAGCCCCAGGTCCACCAGGCGTTGCTTGAGTTGCACCACGTCGATCGTTGCGTTTTGATCGTATTGCTCGACCAGTGTCTGGTAGAGTAGCGAGTGCTTCTGGATGGCAAAGTCCTGCGGTCCGCTGATGATCTGTACGACCTCGCCGATGACCGCCGATTCCTGGATCATCGACCCGAGCAGAGCCATCTCGGCCTCGGGTGCTTGGGGGGGGAGCTTGTCGAACAGTTTGGCCAGGTCAATACGCTGGGCGTCGAAGCTGGGTCGGGCGGTGGCAGTGGTCATGGGACATCCATTGTTCATTATTGGCGCGCTTGCGCCAAGCAGGCAAAAACATGTAGAAGCCGCGTGCAAAAACTGTCGCTTGCGCAGTCGGCGTCACTTCCGGTTGGTTGCAGGGGCGATTCTGTTGCAATAATATGCCGTTCGTGCGATGGCTGGTCGTATCTGTGCGGGAAAGGCCCGATCGATGTGGCAGCGGGTGAGTATCGGATGGGCGTTGGCAGTGTTGCTCTGGTTGGCGCCTGCGCAGTCGTTTGGGTTCGAGCGGATCCATCTGGCTGCCGTGATGGCTGGCGATGAGCAGCAGGATAAGCCCGGGCAGTTACCTGAACTGCGGCCGGCCGATCCATTTGCCAAGGGGGTGTGGACGTTTCAGGTCTACGGCTTGGCGGTGCTCGGCGAGTACCACCAGGGAGAAATCTACAGCGGGCATATCGGGTTTGGTTACCACCTGGCCGATAATTTCTCGGTCAATCTTGAGGGCCTGGGCGCCAAGGTTGATGCTCAACTTGACGACGACGGCGTGGCCGGCGGTCTGGACCTGACATTTCGCTGGCATCTTTATCGCATCGAGAGGTTTTCGATCTACCTCGAAGGCGGGGCAGGCTTTCAGCAGGCGACCACCAAGTTTCCCAGCGACAGCCACTTTACCTTCAGGCCCCAATTGGGCATGGGTGCGACCCTGCGGATTGCCGAAAAAACTTTCTTGATGGGCGGTGTCCGGTGGCTGCACATCTCCAATGCGGGCACCAGCGATATCAACGATGGCTGGG
>CAUYYV010000002.1:0-29598 GCA_963577075.1 Phycisphaerae bacterium | reverse complement strand
GTTTGCGCAAACGATTCCAGTGCCGGCGCCGCACGGCCGTCGAGCACCTGGTCGTAGTGGATGAAAAGCCAATCGCCGCGGCGTGAGAAACGGCGCAACAGCCGCCTGTATGTGCGATGCCAACTGAGGTACGCCCATCTACGCGGCACCTGCAGCGGTGGGTCGTATAATTCGGCATCATGGAGCATGCTCGTCACGGTTCGGCGCGGATCGCGAAACAGCACGATGCAGCAGATATCGGCAGGGAGATACGGCCTCCACATCTCCAGCGTTACGCTGAATCGGGGGTCCTTGTAACAAAAGGGTTGGCGCGCAGCAAAGTGCTTGATTTGCATCACGTTATCATCCGATGCCGTGACGTGGCGTAGCCACCACGGCGCCGCCAGCCAGAAACAGCGATAATCATTATGAAAGGGGGGATCCACCCTCGTTCGCAGGCGGTTGAATCTTGGCCAATCCAGGATCTGCCAGATCAGCCGATCGTTGAGACGATTGATCAGGTGATCTTCGTAGTAGCCGCGCGGATTGGATTCGGTCGCGGCCACTGGATGGTCGCCGAAGTAAGCGCCACTGTTGCGAAACAGTCCGGCGGTCAGGCTCGTACCGCTGCGACCGGATCCCAGGATCAAGACGTTTTTCATCGGTCCGTCCGCGAGGCCGCACAACGGTCATGAGGCGAGCAGCGCCACGGCGGTACCAGGGTTTCCACACATCCTGTCATGAACTGCCTGTCGAACGGATCGGAGGCGCCGTGCATCACGGTTACGCAAGGCTGCAAGCGATCCTCAACCAGATCATCCTGCCCGAACATGCGATCGGTGCGGTCGGGCCAGCCGCGTGATTATTTTCGTGTGTGAAGCACTGGACGCCGACCACGCTGCTGGTCAGATTGATCAAGACGGGTGCGCAGGCCGCTCATCACGCGTGGTACGTGATGTTCCAGATGGTCGGGGTGGCGGTGCCGCGGAAGGTCCTCGCGGCAATCCTGGCTCGGTATACGATGCTGGGCCGCCGAGGCACGAGCCGGGCTGGAAACGGCGTTGACGTGATCATCCGCCCATATAGCAAGATTTGACAATACTCAAATTTGGTTACCAAAGCGGTACCACGATAGCTTCTGACACGAATTCCTCGGGGAATTTTCGGCACTGGGCAGGGACCATGCCTGCCGAAGATGCTCTGGAATTGAAGCTTCCGAAATTGAATGGTGGGTACTGTTCGTAATTTCCTGTTTAATAATCACTTATGATGTTGCAATGGTAGCCGCAACTTTGGATTGCGCCCTTCTCGCGGCTGGCCGGGCCGTCGCGGCGCCAGCAACAGTCGCCATGACCTTGTGGAGAGGCGATCGACTGTTATCATGGCTTCGTTGGGGCGAGGTGGTGTTCGGCCACAGGTCAAATGGAAAATCCCGACTGATTCAGGAAATACCCCGTGTTAGACCGTCTAATTAGAAAGTGCGCTTCGGTTATCCCTGCATCCGTTCGTAACCGGATGGTAGCTAACATTGGTCGTGCATTGTTCCGAGGTGGAGTTCCAAGGACTCTCCTGCCGATTGACGCGATCAAATACATACCGAACGAAGCAGGCTCAGAAGAGTATGTTCTAGCAAAGAATCGAGATCCTGACGTTAAGACATGCAAGCTTGGCCTTCCAATTCCTCCACAACCGTTGCGGCTTGGATATGGTTCAACGGATGAAGAGTACTTGCTTCTGGCCGAAGATCATGTCGGTCAGATGCTCGATATATTGGCCGAAACGGACTTTTCGATCCAGCCGGGCAACCGCGTCCTGGAATTCGGCTGTGCCAGTGGTCGAATGATTCGCATGCTCAAGAAGTATGCCGAGACATGCGAGATATGGGGAAGCGACATCGACGCCAAGCTCATTCACTGGGATCAGTTGAACTTGAGTCCTCCGTTTCATTTTGCCGTGACGACAACAATACCCCACCTGCCCTTTGAAGACGGCTACTTCAATCTGGTCTATGCCGGCTCGGTTTTCACCCATGTTGAGGATCTTACGCGCGCCTGGTTGTTGGAACTGCGACGAGTCCTTGCACCGGGGGGCCGTCTTTATGTAACGATTCATGATCGCCAGACGATGAAACTTTTGGAACCGGATTATATCGAAAAGCATCTGCCCCAAGTCCTTGAGAAGACAGGACAGAATCGCGAAGGTCAACGCAGATTATCGAACATGCTTGTGCGGAACGAGTTTTATCAGAAAACGAAGAACACGCCGTTCGAGATGCTCGTCTTAGGCCGGGACACGGTTTCCATGGTTTTCTTTGATTCGACCTTTTTTCGTAAGCTCGCCAGTCCGATGTTCGAAACGCTTCTGGTGAGGCCTGAAGCATACACCTATCAGACCGCCATAGTGCTTGGCAGGGTGCCATAGCAGTTCCATATTGCCCTGATGCCAACCCCGATAAATATCAGATGCGGTAAGTAAACCCTGTTGGATTTCGGCCATCGGGATCGGCTGGGGGCAACCCGTATGTCAATGCCTAGGTAGTGTTCGTCAAGTTTCGCACGGTTGGTTCTACGCATTGCTCTTGTTGGTTGGGTTGGTGATCTTGCATCCCTGCGAGCGTTATTCTTCTGACTCGGGTGGCCCCAATCCAGTACCCGTTCTGGTCCCCGATTCAATTTTCGTTACCAACAGTCGAACCGACGATCCGCGGCGACATCATGATTTCTCTGGCGGGCATGTCGTCGAACATGTGCATGTTCAGTGCGATCGTCTCCTTCGTGGCGCCGACTTCGAGTACTCGGTCCAGAGACCTAGTCGCCTGCAGTTATCGTCAAACTCATGAATGATGCGTGGGTGCGTAAACCCTACAAGTTGCTCGGGCGCGTTTCGGGTTAAGAGAGCCTCAGGATTCTTCGCAGCCGGCGCAGAGCACGACGGGCCGGCGAACACTGGTGTTTGCCGGCTTCGGTCCTGTAATCATCAAGGTATTCGTCGGCGTGATGCGGGTCGGCTTGACAATCGACGGCCAACTCGCGGCACCGGGTCACCCATGCCTGGCGGCGCTGAGCAGGCGTATCCGTCGTCGGGCGTGTGCCGGTGTGCCACGGATGATATACGCGCAGGCTCTGGTGCCAAATAATCGGTGTCGCGGCGTTTCGCAGCCGGACCGCCAGTTCGCCGCTGATCATGCCGGGGCCCGAAAAATCCGCGTGCTCTTCGTAGCCGCCGACCTTCGCGACGAGCGTGCGTGGTGCGATCAGACACCCGCCGAAGTTGGTCACCACGATCACTTTGCTTCGCGCGCGCAGTCGGGCCAGGTCAACCGTCCCGTTGTGATCTTGCGGCAACTCATCCCAGCGCCGGACATAGATGGCAGCGGTCGGTGCCCCGGCGTGGGCCTCGGCGGCTCGGTGCAGCATGTCCGGCTCGAGCACCACGTCGCCGTCAATCAGCACCAGCAACTCGCCCCGCGTGGCGGCGATCCCCGCATTCATGCACCGGCCGACGTGCCATTGACCCTCGCCGTTTAGACACAGACCTTGGCAGTTCGGTGACGCGTCCATCTTTTGCCCAAGCACGGGGTTTAGCTCGTTATAGTATTCCACCCACGTAAAATCGTATCGGTCGCGCGGGTAATCAAGCTGTTGGACAGAATCCACGGTGTGATACGACTCTCGAAAGCCACCGTCCCACGTCACGATCGAGATGGATGGTAGATTCATAATACCGACCTATGCATCCTGCTGACGTGTGATCGTGTGGAGGTCATCAATCCATGCGGAAACAAAACTCAACTCATCGCGATGCACGTAGTTCGCCTCGATCAGCCCCGTATAGACCTTTAAGAGATTTTCCGTTGGGGAACCGGTCAGTTGCATGGCGTCCAGCAGATCGACGATTCCCCTCACGTCACGGTAGCACTCGATTTCATCGGTAAAATCGCGCATCAGGTCGTGCTCGTTGCGATTCTGATAGACCGTGGCCCGGGTGAAACCCAGGTGCAGACCTTGCTCCCACATCAGCCTTTGGGCGACGTAGCCGCGCAGGATATCGGTGAACCGGAAACTGACGGTGACCGGCAGGTACAAATATGGCGTGGCCTCGCGCCGCCACATCGTGTTCTGCGAGTTAAACGGACAATAGGTATCTCGCGGCAGCGCGACCGGCGGTTTCCGGTCGAACGTGACAGGCTCGGCGAGCACCAGCCGATAAATAGCATCGACGTCCGGGTCGCCGTCGGCCAGGCCTTGCCACACGCCGATCTCGACCCGCTCTGGCCGTTCGCCCGACTCGTTCTGGCCGCGACGAATCTCGTCGAGTGGAAAACCCCGCGGCCACACGAAGGCGTCGGTGAAGCGGCGGTAAACGTTGGTGTACTTCTGCGCCTCGGAATAAACCGAAGAGGCGAAAAAATCGTCGAACGACCAGTCGTCGTACGGCAGGTTGTCATCGTCGGTGTCGTACACCGTCTGCGCCCCCTTGCGCAAAGCGTGCAGATAACCGATGTTTTTCCGGCAGTAATGGTTGAAAGGAAGTCGATCGGCGAGGCTGAACCCCAGTGATGCCTGTTCATCGACGCCCAGGTACTCGATGCGGTCGGTCGTTTCGTAACGGGGCGTCTTCTTGTCGCCCACGATGATGATGGGGCAGGGCGTGATCTGCTCGAACCGGCAGATGCCCTCGGTCTTTTCGTTGATGGTGGTGATGACGATCGGTGAAAACATTTTTAGCAATCGTCTTCCATATAGCCGAGCCGGTCAAGCAGCGGCCCCGCCTCGCTATGGATTTGTTCGAGTTGCTCATGTGTAAGCGCGGCTTTCCAGCGGCCGATCGAGCTTGTCTTCACTTCACGCAGCGCTTCGTGCAACGCAGCGCGCGAGTCGGAATCGCCGATGTTCAGAAATTCCAGCAGGCGGTCTGCCTCCCTGGCGGGCTGTCTTGCCAGGTCTTCATATCGCAACTCATGGTGATCCGCCCCGGGCAAATCAGCCAAGTCCGCCAGTGCTGTTTCGGTAAACCGTCGCCAGCCCCAGATACATCGGTGAATGACGGTTGTATTCTCGAACTCATCGACTCGATCCGTCTCGACCCAGAAAAATGACCTGGCCGGGTTGGCCGGTTTGCGTGGTGACGTGCCCGCGGCGCCTGTGGCCGGCTCGAGATTGAGCCATTGTTTTTCAGCCAGGGAGGTGGCGACGTCCCGACCGTCGCGGATGAGATGCACAAATTGAGCGTCTGCGAATGTCTGCCGCAGGAACGGGATCATCATCGCGTGGCGTGGGCATTTGTCGGCAAACCGCAGGTCGCCCTCGAGGTGCAGTCTCATCAGCCAGCGTGTGACCGATCGATAGAACCGCTTGCCCCTGGCAGGGCTCCAGGCGCCGCCGTGAATCAGCGGGCAGGCGCGCATGGTGGCCGCCGGCTCGTTGTGGTAGGAAAGCTCGGGCAACCGCCCGAGACAAGCTCCCAGAAATGTTGTGCCCGACCGGGGTGAACCGACGACGAACAGCGGCCGGCGAATATTCGGCCGAAAGGTGCATGCGATGCGGCGCACGGTCATCGGCCGTCGCTTTGATCGCCGAGCGCGCAACTCGCTTCTCACCGTTCGCACCAGCGTGTGCGCCCAGCTCTGGCCTGGCGGAACAGACTGAGATCGGGGTTGGCTCATGGTCGGTGTTTCAGCGGTTCGCTTCGTTGATCTTTTCACATCCTGGTGCGGTGCTGCCGGATCAGATTCGGGTGCTGCTTTGGCTCTTATCCGCTGAAATCAGACCACCACGACAGGTCGATTTCAGGCGCTAGCTGGGTCGTGGCCAACACGTCGTCCCGAAAATAATCGGCCATCTGGCGTCGCTGTGGCTCGTCAAGCCGATCCACCACATACGACTTGCGGTTGACACTGCGCCTCAGATGCGGCGGCTTGAACGCGTCATCAACGCCGAGGAACCGGTACGTCCGTGCGATCTGTCCCTCGGGGTCAGCCGCGCAATGCTCGAATTGAAGCAGCAGAATCTGCTTTCGATCAAAGTACCGAAATAACTGCCGCAGCGGATGTGCATACAGGCTCTGAAAGATTGCCTCGGGATAAAGCGAAAAAGTCTTGAATACCTCACCCAACGTCTTCGGTAGGGAGAAACTCGGCAACCGCACGGAATACAACTGATTCAGGTGTGATATCGTGCGATCGACCGGATTGCGCAGGATGACAAGGATCCTGACCTCGGGCGCGGCGCGTGCCAGATGGTGCAGGCAGAACGGGTAGATCAGGTACGCGGGTGACCATTCACCACAGATCGCGCCTGGCGGCGAGGCGAAGGCCCGGTGATAAAGGGTGCATTGCTCTTCACCGATCCGCTCATATCCGAAATGATGAAAATAGCATAGTTCCTTCTGGTGGAGGCGATTGGGGAGTATCTGCGGGTGGTCTATCAACAGCGAGTACCACCATGAGGTGCCGGCCTTGGCGCCGGCGACACCGACAAAATCGGGTCCGCCGATGCGCCAATCGGATGGCACCGCGTGCAGATCGGCGTCCGTAAAAACCCTTTGCATGCGTTCGTTAACGTGTTGGCCGGCATGTCGACCAGCATCGGGCATCAGACTCGCGACACGCCTGAGTAGTTTTCGTCCGTGGCGGAGCATTGTTACCGTCACTCTGGCCCCTGGAAGGGCCGGTTGAGTCGCCGTATGCGGTTTGCTACACGTCGAACTCAGGGAAAATCGAAAAAATAAGTTTTTCGCGGCTGCGCACGAATGCCTTCAAGTCGGGCGTATAGTGTTTCTGCCAGTCATAGTCCGACCGCTTCCTGCCGCTGCCCGGACGGATTCGATCCGCTTCGCAAACGCGGCTGATTCGTTCCGCCGGGTAGCCCACGCTCAACAGGAAATCATGCAAATCCTGATTCAGTCGCTCCATGTTCAGAAAGCGTATCGGAAGCATGTCTGCATTGCATCGGCTCTCATTGATGTATTTGTCGTCAATAAGCGGATAAGCCCTTTGCGGATCACGGAAAAACGTGGTCAGGAATCGAACGCTGTAG
The DNA here is from genome assembly GCA_963577075.1 of Phycisphaerae bacterium. GTDB lineage: Bacteria > Planctomycetota > Phycisphaerae > Phycisphaerales > Phycisphaeraceae > CAUYYV01. Next base: position 22,582 of record CAUYYV010000002.1, on the reverse strand, counting down.
GCCCCCAAATGCTCGTTGGGGAGGATCCCCGGGTATTTGGTGAACCGAACGTGAGTGTTCGACAACATCACGAAGTCATGAAACGATATTTCGGGATAGCCCGGGTAGAGTTTTTCGATCTCTTTGAGAGGCAGGGTCAGCCGCTCGGGAGACCGGACCCACCAGCGAAAATGAAACTGGGAGACGTACCGGTCATAGGGGTTGCGCACGGAAGCCACGATGAGCTTGTCGCGATGCGCCCGTGGGATGGCGTGGCAACCATCGTGCTTCGTGCCCCAACGGTCCGTGTCGACCAGAGGTCCCAGTCCGTTAGGCACGAGATTGCTTATCATGCGACCAAGCCGCGACGGCCGGTAATGGTGGATATCCTTGAGCATGGCGGTCACGAATGTGCCGCCACATTTGGGCAGGTGAATAAATACGAAGCGATCGGTCAGGAGCATGGCGATTCCCGCTGTCGGTTCACAATATGCGAATTGCTGAGCGGTTGGCCGAATTGCTGCGGCATGGCTGTGTATCGCGCTCGGTATGTCGAGCCCCGTCGGCGAGGCGTGTCGGTGCGAGCATGGTTGTCAGCGTGTGGCATGGCTTAGATTCGCCTTTTTTGCCATTGATGGTGATCCGCCTCAATCGTGCGCAGGGCGTCGACCAGTTCATCGGGAAGCGGTTCGTCCGGGTCGTGACGACTTCGATGCGCGATTTGTCGGTCGGGGTATTTCAGGTCCTGTTCGAGATAACCTTGGGCATTGTGATGCGGTATTTTGTGCCAGTTGCGTACCTGATCATCCAGGGGCAGATCCAGGAATCTAAATAGTATTTCGAGGCTGTTCTGCTCGTCTACACAGAGGTCGTCGTAATAAAGGAGGCAGATTCGGTCAGGGTATCGATCACGAAGTGCGCGGTAAGCCTCGATGCTCTGACGCCATGATGAGGCATATGTTAAGAAACGTGTGCGGAAATCCAGGAGCATGTGTTTGCGGGCTTCGTCGTTGAACTGCGCTGCAAAGTCCTCGCGATGGAATCTTGACAGGCAGACGTCAACCGGGTCACGCACCACGAAGACAATCTTGAAGCTGGCAAAAAGATTACAGAACTTTTGGATGTCGTCGGGGTACCACACATCGGGTGTGCAAACCTTGTTGCCTACGATTGCTTCGGTCAGACGACGAAAGACCTTCGTGATCTCACGGCGTAGGACGGTGTCGGAGGACCAGTATTCCTCACGGAGCCAGTGGCGTCGTCGATTGCCGAATTTATTCTCCACGAGCATGGCGATCTGTGGGTGAGCGTCGATAATCTTGGTTACCATCGAGGTGCCCGATCGCGGCGCACCGGTGAGGAAGATGAGCGGTTTATCCAGAGGGTCAGATCGATTTAGCAATTTTATATGTTCCCGTCTACGGTCACGGGTTGCATCCTCGGATATCTCGAGTAATTAAAATCGTGGTGTGGCGCTCGTTTATGTCCTGCCGGTATTCCACTGCATTGCGCTGTAATGTGTCCGCCGATTTGCGTCGCTTGAAGCGGCGTTCGTGGGCGGATTGCTGAAGAGAAACGATCGATTGTGAGCATGTCAGGCCTCGAAGTCACCATCATCAGTTGCCGACCTTGTTCTGCAGGACGTTCCATTCAGCGTCGACAGAGATCAAAAACCTTTTACCACGGGGCATCTTGCCGGTTTTGTAGATATCGCCTTCAACCACCTGCAACTCGATGGCGCGATTGATTTCATCAACCCGCTGCTCGCCCGTGCCGCAAAACGGGGTTACAAAATAGTTTCCCGGAAGCAACGGGACACGCTCAATTCGACAGGCGATGGTGCCCGTGGCGGGCAGGTCCACCCACGGACCGTCCTGCGTCCACGAGCCGAGGCGAAACAACAGCGTGCCCGTGTGGTTCTCGAAGTGCAGCCCGAACGCCAGGGCGGACTGCGGTCCCTGAAGCCGGTAATGGATCAAGAACGTACATGAATCATTGGTTTGGATTGCATGGATATTTTCACCCTCGTTGTTGACGATGTCCACGCCATGAATCACGGGCACGAGCCTCGCCTGACGCGGCGCTTTGCTCAGGTCGCCCGATCCATCGGCGGGGTTGAGCGATTGCAGGTAAGCCTGCACGCCCTGGGCAACGTCGGTGTCAGCCACGACCCGTCCCGCGTCCAGCACGATGGTACGGTGGCACAGATTCTCGACCGCGGCCATGTTGTGACTGACGAACACCACCGTCCGTCCGCTGTTGGCGATGCCATTCATTTTTTCGAGACACTTCTTCTGAAACGCGACATCACCGACGGCCAGCACTTCGTCGACGATCAAAATCTCCGGCTGGAGGTGCGCGGCGACGGAGAATCCCAGGCGTATCCGCATGCCCGACGAATACCGCTTGACCGGCGTGTCGAGAAACTGGTCGATTTCGGCAAATTCGGTGATCTGGTTGAACTTTGCCTTGATCTCGCGGCGGGTCATGCCCAGGATCGCGCCGTTGAGAAAGATGTTTTCTCGGCCCGTCAACTCAGGGTGGAATCCGGTACCGACTTCGAGCAGGGATCCGACGCGGCCGTAGGTCTCCAACTCGCCCTCGGTTGGCTCGGTGATGCGCGAGAGGATTTTCAGCAGCGTGCTCTTGCCCGCACCGTTACGCCCGATTATCCCGACAACGTCGCCGCGCTTTATCTCAAAATTGACCTGCCGCAGGGCCCAGATGGTATCGTTCAACTCGGCTTGATCGCCCTTGGCGCCCAGCAGGCGCAGTGGGGCTGCGAGCATCGTCATCATCGATTCGCGTATCGTCTTGTACGAGACCGATTGACCGATCCGATATTGTTTGCCCACGTCCTTGACGCGGATTGCCGTGTCACTCATTGTTGCTACACCAGATCAATGAACGTCTGTTCCTTGCGCTTGAAGAAAAACGCGCCGCCGATCAGCAGTACGGTCACCATGGCGCCCGAGGCGATCATCAACCGCACCGGCGGCGCCTCGCTGCCCAGCAGGGTCCAGCGAAAGCCCTCCACGACCCCGGCGATCGGGTTCAACCCATAGGCCGTTTCCAGCCATGGATGCTTCTTGAACAAACCTGCAAACTTGTTGCTGCTGGTTGAGTACACCACCGGAGAAATAAACATCCACATCTGAATCATGAAGGGAAGGATGTACTTCACGTCGCGGTAGATGGCATTGAGCGCCGACAGCCACAGCGCCACCGACAGGGCCGTCATCACTGCCATGACCACGAACACCGGCAACAGGCATAGTTGCCACCCGAAGTGGAACAGGTATTCCTCGCCTTTGGCTTGGCTGAAGTCGGTGAAGTGATAGAACGCAATCATGCCGATCAGGACGACAAAAGCAATAACAAAATCGACCAGTGCCGCCAACACCGGTGCCACCGGCGTGATCAGGCGGGGAAAATATACCTTGGTGATCAGGGCGCGGTTAGCGACGAGGCTGTTGCCGGCCGAACTGAGCGAATGTGAGAACAGATACCACGGCACCATGGCGCAGTAGGTACTGATGGCATAGGGGATGCCTGTGGCCGTCGGCATATTCTTGCGCGTCAACAGGATGGTAAACAGCACGTTGAAGACCACCATGGTCAGGAAAGGCACGAGCACGGCCCACGCGGCCCCAAACAGGGTCTGCTTGTATCGGACCTTGATGTCACGGCAGGCAAGGAACCACATCAGTTCCCGGTACTGCCAGATTTCGCCGAGGCGTAGTGATCGCCATCCGCGAGCAGCGCGGATCACCATCGGTTGGGGCTGCGCCGCAGGCACAGCGATGGGGCCATGTTTGACGGACATCGGCGGCCTGGTCCCTTATCGGTCGACACCAGCCCCGGCGGTGGTACCGGCGGGGCTGTTAGTGTTGTCGGTTAGGCTTGTTATGCACTTTACGGTAGCAACCGTCGCGCCATGGTGCCTGCCTGTCGGATGGCGTGTGGGGAGGTTGCAGATTAATCGAGTCGTTTGGAGTCGGTCAATAGTACTCGTCGTTCGTCCAGGTTGCGATGTCCGATTCAAGAGCCACGTTTATATTCATGTTTATATTACTGACTGGGATTGAGTAAACCGCCGGCCCTTTGCGGGTGTGCTGTTGCGCGTGACCGTCAGCGAAGCCGATATTGACTACGTGCTCGCCGCCGCGCTTGGGCCCGTGCCATGCGGTTGAATCCTTGCCAGTTCCAAAAAATTTGCCGCCACCCATGATGTTCACGTCGGAAATGACCAACTTCTTCGACGGGATCTCGATCTCGCTTTCACTGTGGCCTTCGAGTGACCAGATGTTGAACTCACCCGCTTTAACCGGAGGATTAGAGCTCCACTGGCCGTAGTTACGATTAGGGTGATAGTAAGACGATCCGACCGTGTCGAATGACGACGTGCCGCTGCCTTGATAGAACGACACGTCGAGAGGGCATTGGGCGCCGTCAACAGTTCCGGCGTAGGTCGTTCCACTGCCGCCAAAGTACAGGTTCAGCAGCCTTCGCCCCGTGGCGGTTCCACCGCACAGCGCATTTGCAGGCAGCGAAGCTGGATCTTCACTTTTCTTGCCGACCAGATTATTCCTGTACACACTGGCCTGCCTGGGGTGGCCGTTCCACTGACCCCCGGACGGTGCGGCGTTGTCAAGTACACCTGTTGGATAGATGTCATTGTTGTCGGCGAGGTAGTAATCAAACGACAAGGCAATCTGCTTGATGTTGGATGCACAGTGCTTGATTTGCGCCTCTCTCCTGGCACCGGAAAGTGCAGGCAGCAGAATGCCGACGAGGATGCCAATGATCGTGATGACCACCAGCAACTCAATGAGAGTGAATCCTTTGCGATTGGTGTGATTCATGGCATGGCTCCTTTTGTGCGTGCCCGGGTTACGCACATGCTTTCGCGGCTGAAAATCGTATGGCAGGCGCGAGTACCTCGCCACGAACAATGCTACCTATCTGCGATAACGCCCACCGCCCGATCAATTTCCTGCTTCGCGTGATTGTACCCCCGACACAGTATTGTCTCAAGTGGATCATGGCTGAAACAATCTCGTGAGCAATGCCGCTTGGCCTTTTGACATGACGCCAAGTCGTGGTCGGCTTGGTCCGGGCTTTGCTAAGGTGGATCGGATCATGATGTGGGCTGTCCTTGGGGGCAATGTGTGCCCGATGCGCATAAATTACTGTCAATATGGATGTTGCTGGTTTGGTCGTGGCGAGTGGGGTGGCGGGCAGATGTCTTATCGCGACTCGTATTGTTGCCGGTAATACCGCCGGTACGCCCCGCTCTTTACCCGTTTCCACCATTGCTGGTGGTCTCGGTACCAGCGGACGGTGGCCTCGAGTGCCTCGGGCCAGGCCGACCTGCTCGCACGCCAGCCCAATTCGGCAAAGGCCTTGCCGCCGTCGATCGCGTACCGTCGGTCGTGGCCCAGCCGATCGGCCACCGGCTCGATCATCGACTCATCCCGGCCCATCAGATCCAGGATGGCGTGTGTCAGTTCGAGGTTCGATCGCTCGTTATCGGCGCCGATGTTGTACGCCTCGCCGGCTTTGCCATTCTCGAGCACGATGAGCACGGCCTCGCAATGGTCGTCGACATGGATCCAGTCGCGAATATTGCGCCCGTCGCCGTACAAAGGCACCTTGCGGTTCTCGACGAGGTTGGTCACGAACAGCGGAATGACCTTCTCGGGGAATTGGTATGGCCCGAAGTTGTTTGAGCAGCGTGTGATTATCGCGTCAAGCCCGAATGTGTGATGCCATGCGCGTACGAGCAGGTCGCTGGCCGCCTTGCTCGCCGAGTACGGGCTGCTCGGAGCGAGAGGAGATTGCTCGGTGAATTTCAGGTCCGGCCGGTCGAGCGGCAGGTCACCGTACACCTCGTCCGTGCTGACGTGTACGAATCGCTTTGACGCCGGGGTATCCATCCCGCGGATTGCATCGAGCAGGGTTTGTGTGCCCAGCACGTTGGCGCGGATGAACGGGCCGGCATCCATGATCGATCGATCCACGTGGCTCTCGGCGGCGAAATGAACGACCGCATCGCATTGATCGATCAACTGCCGCACCAGTTGGGCGTCGCAGATGTCGCCCTTGACGAACGTGTAATGGTCGTCGTTCTCAAAGTCAGCCAGATTCTCCGGGTTGCCCGAGTAGGACAGGCAATCAAGATTCGTAATCTGCCAGTCGGGCCGGTGGTCGCGCACAAAATGAACGAAGTTGGACCCGATGAATCCGCAGCCGCCAGTGATAAGCAGATGTTTACTCACGTGATCGCCTTCCGTGCGGTTACCGGGCCTTCTCGGTATCTGCGGTGATGGCCACGACCTGCGTGTGACGGTGCGTGACACCTGACGACGCATCGCGGATCCTGACGTCGACCACCGCCCGATCAACTCCATCGGGAATCGGTGAGGGCAGCGTCACTTCGAGCACGTAATGCGTGCCCATAATGCTCGTGCGGTATGCCTTGTCGAGCTGGCCGGGATCATAGGCACGTTCGGCGATCATCGCGGGCTCCTTGTCGTTAGCCAGCGTCACGATGCGAATCCCGGCCTCACCCGAGATCGGCATGAATCGGCCCTGTCGATCAAGTGTATGCAGATACACGCGGACCATGTCGTCAAGGCCGTCGCCGTCGTTGTCCAACGCGGCGCTGTACCGTCCGAATCGAAGTTTCTCCAACCGCGGCGTGTCTACGCCCTCAATCGTCGTCGCTTGAGCGTGCAACCGTTTCTCGAGTGCTTCGATCTCGTTGATGCGTTGATTGATCTGCTGCTCCAGATCACGCATCTTGTCAGCCATTTCGAGATTCTGGCGGCGAAGTTGGTCGTTTTCATTGAGAAAGTTTTTATTGCCGCCGCAGCCGACCAGGCCGGCCGTAAGCACGAGCAAAAGAGCCATCCAAGCCCACAGATAAGGCTGCAGGCCTCTTCTGGGCAATACATCGGCGGTGTAGAAAGGACTTTTTCGAGATTTCACAAGTTGCTTACGCGTCAGCATGATGATCGATGCACCCACGCTTGTGCCCGGTACGCCACCGCCTATTCATCATCCTTGTCATGCCGGGCGGCCATGTCGGGGGGGATGTGGCTGAGCACCTCGTCGGCGGTGCCGTAGGCGACTGCCTCTTCGGCGTCGAGCCATTTGTCCCGCTCGCAGTCACGGGCGATGGTGTCGTAGTCCTGGCCGGTGTGATCGACGATGATGCGGTACAGCCGTTCACGCGTGCGCAGCATCTCCTTGGCTTGGATGCCCAGGTCCGTTGCCGGGCCTTGAACCAAACCGCCCATCAGCGGCTGGTGCAGCAGGACCCGTCCGTTGGGCAGGCAATATCGCTTACCCTTCGACCCTGCCATCAGCAGCAGGGCGGCCATCGACGCCGCCACACCGATGCAGTACGTCGCCACCGTCGGCCGGATAAACTGCATCGTGTCGTAAATGCCCAAGCCCGCACTGACCGAGCCGCCCGGTGAGTTGATGTAAAAATGGATGTTCGTTTTCGAGTCCTCGTTGGACAGGAAAAGAAGCTGTGCGATGATCAGGTTCGCCGCCTCATCGTCCACCGGCCCACCGAGGAAGATGATCCTGTCCTTGAGCAACCGCGAGTAGATGTCGTATGCACGCTCGCCCCGACCGCTCTTTTCAATCACCATGGGAACTAAATGCTGCATCGACGCCTGCCCCTGTGCTGGAGTGTAAAAAGCCGTAGCGGTTGGATTGTAGCAGCCGCGGATGCCGCCGGGCAAACGGCATCGACTCGTATCGGGTGGGGCACGAGAATACCCGCGTGACGGGGCGGTGCGCATTTTCCCGTTTCATGGGCGGACCGGCATAAACAATGGCGACCCGGCCACGATGATCGGGCTATATGAACCGGATTGTCCCGAACAGCTTGGGGCGAAAGTTGGCGTTGAAGGTAGGAATCCACATGCTGCGTTCAGCCTGACCGGCGATGCGGTTGCGCACCACCTGGAACCCCATCAGTGCCCCCGCTTGCGGCGGGATGATGCCGAGCGCCTGCCAGTCGATCGCGGCCTCGAGGGTCCATGCGTCGCGCTCGCGGCCGGACTGGGCCACACACAGATCGGGTGGATCGCGGGGCTCGAGATTAAACTCGTAATACAGGATCGCGTTGGCGTTCCAGATGAAGTGGTGCCAATCATCGGGTCCGGCGGGCAGGAAAAATTCCATCGAATCATCGAACCATGTATGGCTGCCGCTTTCCGTGACGTTGCAGACCAGCTGCGCCAAGTCAGGTTCAGGGCATCGCACGCCCAGATATAAATGCCGATCATCCCATGCCAGGCGTACTTCTGTCGGGATCGCCGGGGTGCCCTGTCCGTCGAACGTGTGCATTGGGCCGATTGTCTCGCAGCGTGACCAGGTCTCGTCATCGAGTCGGCCGTCAATGACCGCCGCGGTGCCGGTGCGCGTGCAGTGGCATTGCAGGTCTGCGCAAAACGGGACAACCACGGTGCGCGCCAGGGGGCGGTCTTCGAGGCCGTTAATATTCACTCGAAACTTCGGGCCTGGATACGGCGTGTTCGGATCCGTGAGCGTAGCCGTGAAGGATTGCATCGCGGTTTGGCCACCTTCGACGCATACGACGCTGTTCAACGACTCAAAATGCCACTGCGGGCAGTTGGCGCCGATTGGCTCAGCCGAATAATCAATACGCTGACCCGACGGATTGTTAATGTCGATCTTTATCGGCATCCGCCACGTCTGTCGATCGAGGGCGGTTGGTGGTGCTTTGATCGCGAGCAACACTCTGACTGAATCAGGGTTGTCAAATTGCACGCAATCGCTTGGCTCGATCGCGCCTGGGCGCAGCACGGCCAGTTTCCAACGCCCGCCCCGAACGGTCACCACCGAGCAGTGATGAAAATTGCCGTGGCATTCGTCCGGGTCGAAAAGCTTGCCGCCCACGGCGAATGTCACGTAATAACGAACCCCATCGACCGTGGGTGATTCGATGTACTTGTGCAGGTGACCGGCAAAGACCGCACTGACGCGATGTTTGGCCAGCAACGGGTGAACGTCTCGCATCCACATCGCATGATTATCCACGTCAGAGCCAATGCTGGTCCACAGCGGCTGGTGTACGAAGATGAACTTCAGCGGTGTATCGTCGTGTTGTTCGAGGTCATGGCGCAACCATGCCAGTTGCTCGCCGTGGATGCGCAGGCTTATCGCGCCGTTTTCCAGCAGTATCTCCGAGTCGAGCGCGATGAAATGCACCCCCTTGTGATCGAATCCGTAATACGTTCTGCCGTAGCGTTGCTCGTAGAGCCGGCGTGTCGGTTCGTCAAAGATGTCGTGGTTGCCCGGCACCATGAACAGGGCCGGCTCGAACGCGTCAAGCATCGGCTCGAGTTGCTGCCAGTGTTGCTCGCTGTCGGCGGTAAAATCGCCCATGTGCACGACGAAGTCCGGGTCAAGTTGATTGATTTCACGGATGTGATCGGCCACCTTGGTGGTGAATTGGTGCGTATCGCTGAGGGCGACGAACTGAAACGTCGGCTCGATGCGTGGTTGCGCACGAGGTCCGCCGGGAGGGATCGGGCTATTGCCGGTCGCTTGAGCATTGTTGGAAGTTGACATCTGGCCCACCTGCTATGAATTCATCATGATTCGTACCGCGGATGACAATCGAGCAGGATCAATATACCGTCAACGATCGGTGACAGCGATACTGCGGTTGCGAAGGGGCGCAGAGGCAATGTCGTGGTCATTCACAGGGGCGCGGTCCTGCAGATCGAGCCCTTTGGCACCCGTGGGCAAGCAAGCCAACCGTGCGGTCGATGAACAGACGCTCCTGCGCGGGCGACGGCGGGCGGTTTGCTGCTGCATCGGATACAAGGGGCTGAAGCCCGATTGCTCGACCGGAAGGATGCGGTGCATTTGGTGTACGACCGAAGAGGAAGTGATATTGCGTTCTTGTCGCGACACACCGGTCGCCCCGTCATTTGCGATGTGTGGGTTCTGCGGTTAACACATGGCATCCATGCCCACCAAGCGCCGTGCCAATCAGTTGAGGCCGACGAAGATCCAGCGTTACCCGACCGCCGCGTCGGGCAGCGTCATGATTACCGTGGGTCGTACGCAGGTGCTTTGCACGGCGAGCATCGCATCCGAGGTGCCACGCTGGTTGGCGGGCAAGGACGGTCAGCCGCCGACGCGTGGCTGGGTTACTGCGGAGTACGCCATGCTGCCTGGATCCACGCCCGATCGCAAGCGGCGCGGCGGCGATAGCCGGGGCACGGAGATCCAACGGCTCATCGGCCGAGTGTTGCGCGCTGCGGTCGACCTCGAAAAAATGCCCGGTGTCATGATTACCTGTGACTGCGATGTCATCACCGCCGACGGCGGCACGCGCACCGCAGCGATCACCGGTGCGTTCGTCGCCTTGGCGCAGGCCATTGCTTACGCACGCAAACAGGGCGCAATCGAGGAAAATCCTTTGCGGGGCCCCATCGCCGCCGTCAGTGTCGGCATCATCGACGGTAAAGCCTGTCTTGATCTTGACTACGATCTCGACAGCCGCGCCGAGGTCGACATGAATATCGCCATGGACCATCGCGGCCGGTTTATCGAAGTGCAGGGTACCGCGGAGGGCAAGTCGTTTTCCCGCGCGGACCTCGATCGCCTGCTCGCTCTCGCCACCCGGGGCATCCGCCAACTCATGCGTCTCCAGCGGGCATCGCTGCGATCAACCTTGAAGTAATCAACGACGCGTAGATCATCATCCCGGCCCGTCAAATCGCGGCGTAAGGACGGGATTTGCCGTTCGGATGCCCGGATCCGCTGATCACCCGCCGCACTGAACTCTGTCCCTGGATTGGCATGGCTGTTTGCTACCCCTTGCCCGCATTTGGAGAAAATGTCGTATCAACCATGTTGCTCGCGCAGTCGCCGTGCTGCTTCGACTTCATTTTTGAGTTTCTGGTAAACCTCGTCGATGTTGACGTTGGCTGCGGAGCCGGGGGCAAAGCCGCAGTCGGGGTTGAGTGTGATGCGGTGGGCGTCGAGGTGGGTTAGTGCCATATTGACACGTTCAACGATCTGGTCAACTGAGTCGATTGTTCCGGGGGTGCAACTGACGCAGCCGAGGCCGATCTCAAAATCGTCGCGCAGGTGCTGGAAGACGGACATGTCGCCGGCGCCCGGCGTGGTGAACTCCATGGTCAGGTGTTGCACGGCTAATTTATTGAGCTGATTGATAATAGGGTCGTACCCGCCCTCGTGTTGGGCCTCGCCGCGGGCGCGGGCGCCGGCACGTCGGCAGAGGTGCACGGCCAGGTTCAACCCGGCGACGCCCTCAACGACCTGGTTGACCATGTCCACGGCGAAATCGGCGGCGCGGTCAGCATCGTCATAGCCGGCGCGCACCTGGGGGTCAACGAACAGGCATAAATGCGGGTCGTCAATCTGCACGACCGACACGCCCTCCTGCTTGAGTAATTCGAGTTCGCGGCGCAGCACGGGTACGCAATCACGGACGAAATCCTCGCGCGTTGGATATGCCTTCGATGACTTGTCCGGATCCCACATGCGTTCGCCGAGCAGGGCGGGCGCGGGAAGCGTGGCTTTGATCTGCTGATTCGTTGTTTGTTTTAGAAACGAAACCTCTTTCGCGATGAATCCGGGGTTTTTCGGGGACAGCTTGTCTACCACCACCGTCCACGGCCTGCCGTCAGCGGGGTTGCAGCTCAGCTCGAACCCGTGCGCCAACTCGGCGATTACGCCGATGTACGACTTTCGCCACCACTCTCCGTCGGTCACGACGTCGAGGCCCGCGTTTTCCTGCAGCGCCACCACGTAGCGTACCGCCGCCTCCATGCGCTGGCGGTAACGCGGATTATCCAGCGAAACCTCGTCAGCGATCAGATCCTTGACGAAATCCGGTCGCGGCATGGACCCGACCACGCTGGTGGGAAACAGTTTGTCATTGTGTTTAATGTCAATCACGGTTCAATGGGTGTTGTGGTGTTATGAACGAGATTTCGCCGGCCAGTTGCGGTTGGCCAGGGCATAATCCTCTTCCGTGTCGATTTCCATGTAGTCGCCCGCGGTTGCAACCATGCGGATGTCCACGCCGCACTCGATCATTTCCTGAAAGAGCAGGATGAGATACGCTTTCTCGAAGACCTTCGCCTCGCGCCACGGTTTACCGGCAAACCGGCCGTGGATGCGATGGTAGTGTTCGCGAAACAAGCGGGCGCCGGCTGCATTGCTCCGGGCGACGCCGATGAACTCACCGTCGGCATCTTCTGGTTTGATGTCGCGGTGGATGTGCTTAACGCGGTCGCCGTCAAGGATAACCTTTTCCGCATCATCTTCAGGGTGCTGCGTCCGATCGGTGTATCGATCCCGCCAATGGGTGTCCACGCACAGCACAATGTCACCTGGATGTTCGATGGCGTGGCGTACCACGGTATCGCGGAACAGGATGTCGCAGTAGGCGCAAACAAAGCCATCGGCCATGTATTGCTCGGCGTAAAAAAGCGAGATCAAAATATTGTTGCTCTGCCAGTCGGCGTTGTGGCAGAAGGTCATGTTGGGGTAGTCGTGACGGATCTGGTCGATGCGATACCCGCCGATGAACACCGGTTCACCGCTATCGCTGAGCCCGGCGCCGCCAAAAGCGTCCAGCGTCCAGTCAAGGATACGCCGTCCGCCGATCGGGGCGTAACACTTGGGCTGATCGTCCGTTAAGGCGTTGAGCCGACTGCCCCGGCCGGCGCCGATAATGATTGCTCGCAAATCGATTTCTCCGGCCAGACGGCTATTTATAGCAGAATCACAGGCTGAGGGCGCGAACCGCTAAGCGTATAATCTGGTAATGAATAGGCAGGGTGATCGACTGGCACAACTCGGCGACAAGGCCCGCGAACTCACGAAAGTTCCCGGGGTGTACCTGATGAAGGATGCGCAGGGAGTGGTGCTCTACGTCGGCAAGGCCACCTGCTTGCCCGATCGCGTCGGAAGCTACTTCGTGCCCTCGGCAGACCTGGGCGTCAAGAAGAAGCCCATGCTCGACCACGTTGTTGACTTTGACGTCGTCGAGTGTGAAAGCGAGTGGGAAGCGTTGTTGACGGAAAACCGGTTGATCAAGGATCTGCACCCACGCTACAACGAACGGCTGACCGACGGCAAAAGCTACCCGTACCTGGTCATCACCACGCAAGACGATTTTCCGGGCGTGTTCATTACCCGCGAGCCGACGGATCCGCAGTTCCGCGGGGCGAAGGTGCTTGGGCCGTTCACCAGCGTGTACGCGCTGCGCGAGTCCGTGCAGTTGCTGCAGCGTGTATTCCGGTTCCGCACCTGTCAGCTCGACATCCGCGAGGACGACGACTCTCGTCGCCACTTTCGTCCCTGCCTGCTCTATCCGATCAAGCAGTGCACCGCACCGTGCGGGGCGAAGGTCGGCAAAGAGGATTACCGCGACGATATTGACCGGTTCATCCGATTTGTCGAGTCGAAGCGGAGCGTCATGCTGCGTGAGTTGCGTGCCGAGATGCAGGAGGCGTCGTCGCAACGACAATACGAGCGTGCGGCCGTGCTGCGCGATCAGATCCGCGCGATTGAAAAACTCGACGATCGCGGCAAACGATCAGACGGCTGGCAGCCGGAGATCGAGTCCTTGTACGTCGACCCCCAAAAGGGGCTCGAGTCGCTGCGGCGCACGCTGGAGATGGATGAGCCGATCCGCTGCGTTGAGTGCGTTGACATCGCCCACCTCCAAGGCGGCGAAACCGTCGGTGCCAAGGTCTGCTTCGTGGATGGCCGACCTCTCAAGAACGAATACCGCCGCTACAAGATCCAAACCGCGGCAAATGACGACTACGCCGCCATTCGCGAGGTCGTCAGCCGCCGATACCGTGAAGCCGGAACCGGCAACGAGTTGTATCCCGACGTGATCATCATCGATGGGGGCCTCGGCCAGCTACACGCTGCACAGGAGGCGTTCGACGAGCTCGAAACCAAACCGCCCATGGTCATTTCATTGGCGAAAAAGGAAGAGTTGATCTATACCCAGGCCCACCACGAGCCGATCCGCCTGTCACGTCAGAACCACGGCCTGCGCTTTTGTCAGGCCATCCGCGATGAGGCCCATCGATTTGCCCAGCACTACCATCACATCCTGCGGCGAAAAAAGGTTGTCGGTCAGTAGAGGTTCCCATGGGTTTGTGGCCTTGCAAGAAGATATGTCTGGATGATACCCACGATGGTTGGCGATCCTCGATGTCTAAATGCAATGACTCGCTGCACGGGCCCACGGTCTGCCGGTGCGATACATCCCTTGGCCGGCATTGGCTGCCCTGGTTTTGCCCGGGAGTTCGAGGTCGACTTGGGAGAGTCAATGTTGGACATGGTCATCGTTGAGCTTAGGATGATTGTGGTTATGGTGGCAACAGGCGGTACGACACAGTGGATGGACCCGGAGTCGAACGGTGGTGGGCTGTTGCGGCCGACGTGGACGCTGTGGCGGCGGGAGGTGGTGCGCTTTCTGCGCCAACGCAACCGGGTGATCGGGGCGCTGTTGACGCCGTTGGTCTTTTGGATGCTTCTGGGGTTCGGCCTAGACAAATCATTTCGCCTGATCGATGAGGTGGGCGCCGCCGGTGAGTCCGTGGGTTACCTGGAGTATTTCTTCCCTGGCACTATCGTGATGATCCTGTTGTTCACGGCGATCTTTTCGACGATCTCGGTGATCGAGGATCGTCGTGAAGGTTTTTTGCAGGGTGTGTTGGCGGCTCCGGTGCCGCGGCTGGCTATTGTGCTGGGCAAGGTGCTGGGCGGTGCGACGCTGGCGACGGGGCAGGGAGTTGTGGTGATGCTGCTCTGGCCATTGATCGGGGGCTTTCCGGGTATCGAGGCGATGGTGCTGTCCGTGGTATGCATGTTTGTGATGGCGGTGGGGCTGACGGCGTTGGGCTTGTGCATTGCTTGGCCGATGGATTCGGTCGCAGGGTTTCACGCGATCATGAATCTGTTTCTGATGCCGATGTGGTTTCTCTGTGGCGCGTTGTTTCCGGTGTCGGCGGCGCCGTCATGGATGGCGGCAGTAATGTACGCCAACCCACTGACATACGGTCAGGCGACGCTGCGTTGGACGATGTCAGGCGCAGCATCGCCGATCACACCGGCAATGGGGTGGGCGGTGATGACTCTGTTTGCCGTGGCGATGGTTGCCGCATCTGGCTGGCTGGTGGCGCAGCCGCGTAAGAACGGGTCATGAGTCAAAAGACGCAGATGAAGTCGATTGTCATTTTGTTGTCGGTTGCGTCCCTGGGCACGACCGCGTTGGTGTTGATGTATGTGCTCAAACGCGTGAATGTCGCCGACATCTCGACACCTGCGTCGGTCGCTGGCGGCGCGAGCAATGAGATCTTTGAGCGGGGTATCGAGTTGCCGCCGTTTACGCTGACTGGACGCAACGGCGAACGGGTCAGCAGCGAGTCTCTGCGTGGTCACGTTTGGATCGCTGATTTTATCTTTACGCGATGCGTGGCTACCTGTCCGATGTTGACGTCCCGGATGGCGCAGTTGCAAAAACAGATGCTAGACCATCCGCAAAGGTCGCAGATTCGACTGGTCAGTTTCAGCGTTGATCCGGAGCACGACACGCCGCGGCGTCTGCGTGACTTTGCTGATCGATACAAGGCCGACGCCGATCAATGGTTGTTTCTGACCGGCTCACGCGAAGCGATATGGTCGCTGTGCGATAAAGGTTTTTTGCTCGGCGTCTCGAAAAACCACAAGAATCCCGCCAATCCCATTGTGCATTCAAACAATTTTGTGTTGATTGACCAGCAAGGGCGTATTCGCGGGTATTATGACGCTCTCGATGAACAGGCACAGTTGAAACTGCGGCGAGATATTGATCGGCTGCTTGCCGGTGGCACGTGGGCGGACGCGGTGCCGTAACCGCGTCTTCCAACCCGGGACGAACCCCGCCGCTAAACGAATGATGGATCTTTCATTCTTACCACATGTGAATGCGGCGCTAAACGGGTTGGCGACGGTATTGCTGGTCACTGGTTTCGTGATGATCCGCCGCAAGTCTGTCAGGGTGCACAAGGCGTGCATGCTCGGCGCGTTTGGGACATCGGTGCTGTTTCTTGCGCTCTACATCGCTCACAAGGTGTGGAAGGCGTGGTCGGGGGCCGGCCTGCACACGACGTTCAATTATACCGGCGCGATCAAAAACCTCTATCTCGTGATCCTTGTGACGCACTTGGTCTTGGCGATGATCGTGCCAGTGATGGCCATTTGGTTGATTCGGCTGGCGGTGGCCGGGCGGTTTGACCGGCACCGGCGTGTGGCCCGCGTCGGATTACCCCTTTGGCTGTACGTGTCGGTCACCGGCGTGCTGATCTACATGATGCTGTATCATTGGAATACGTTGCCTCTTCGGTGAGCGAATATAAAGGCAGGAAACCTGGCCAAACTGAGCACAACCAGCACGCCCTCGCCCGAGCAGGTATCCGAGCACTTACAGCGTTACGCCCTGCACATGCCGTCTCGTTGGATGGCGTGGCTTCCGCCGGCGGCAATCGTGGTCATGCTCATCGCGGCGATGACGGTGCAGGGCATGGTTGCCATGATTGCGCCTTGGCTGGTGCTAATAGGAATCATCGCGTATCTCTACAGCCGAACTCGCTCGCTGCGCACGCTCGAACGGCGGGTGGTTCAGATGCAGGAGTTGGCGATGCTGCGTCATTACCCGGCGGCGATGCGCTGCGCGTGGGATCTGATGCCGCCCGTGGTAACCATCGCGAGCATGCACGGACGTGTGCTGGCCGTACTGGGGCATTGCCTGGATCAGTCCAGGGCGTATGAGTCGGCGATCGTCGTGTACGACGGCCTGATCGAGCAACTTCCGCCGCGGCACCCCGGTGCGGTGCAGCTTCGCATTCATCGCGCCATTGCCCAGTTGCAGTGCAATCAATTGCTCGACGCCGATAATACGTTGCGCGAGCTGCGCGGGATCACGCACCTGATCCGTGATACTGCGACCGGCGCTGCGTTGCGTCTTGCCCAGTTGATCCAGCAGGTGAGGACCCATCACTTCGCCGATGCCGTCGGGTCGTCGCAGACACTGGTCGATGCGCTTCGCCCGCTGGGTGTCGAGGCCGCGTACGGTCACGCATTGATGGCGCTGTCGTTTACGCAAGTCGACGACGAAGGTGCCGAACAGGAAGCCTGGCGGTGGTGGTCGCGGGCGACGCTGCTGATGCCCGCCACGGCATTGGTGGATCGGTTTGAGCAACTGGATCGACTGGCCACCGGGGCTACGGGTCAGCAGGGGTTGGGCCAGGAGCCCATCGCATGATGCAGGCGTCCGCCTCCAAGCCGTCGGCCGATGACGGGGCTGCCGAGCAAGCCCATGCACGGGCGCAGTGTCCACCGTTTCGGCCCAGCGCATTTCGACGCCAGCTTGTTGTGGACAGCGCCCTTTGGTGGTTGTTCAAGATCATAATGGTGGTGGTGTTCTGTTATGCCTTGTTCCAGACGGAAGCAGACAAGCAGCCGGACGCCGCTTTGTCACTGATATTTATCGTGTTTGTTGGGTTTTGGCTGGTGTACAGCCTGATCAGTGCACGCGTGGCCCGTGAGATACCGCATATTACCGAGTTAATCGAAACGGATGATGACGAGGCCGAGTCAATGCTGGCCACAGCACTGCGTCGCAAGCCGCTGCAGTACGCGGTTCGGCTGTTGTTGTATCACCGGTTGGCCGTGTTGCGCCTGCGTCACCGGCGGTATGACGAGGTGGCTTGCGTTTGCGGAGAACTGCTGTCACGTCAACTCGGTGCCGCGAAATCGGTCGAGGCGCACCTGTTGCTAATGATGGCGGAATCCAGCCTCCAGATGCGCGACCATTGGGGCGCCTGGCAGGCATTGGCGCGGCTGCACGGGCATCGGCTAAACCTGATGCAGGCGCTGCAGCGGTTGGCGTTGCAGACACGCTACGAGGTAGAGGCGGGCCTCGACGCCGCCGCGTTGCAGGGGCTGAATCAGAAGATTGAAATGAGTGAATTGATGCCCGCTGGACAATGCGGCAGCATGCATGCCATGCTCGCCCTGGCAGCGCAACGAAGTAAGTTGGCTGACCAGGCCGACTGGCTGCGAAGACGGGCCGAATTGTTGTGCGCCGCCGAGCAGTTGCAGCCGTTGGTAGGTGCCGAGCCGGTGACCGCGTAGGATGAAGGCCGCTCGGGTGGGGAAGGCCCCCGGCGTTCGCACATGCCCGGTCCGGACCTGCAGGTCGCTGGGCACGTTTGCGAAAACATCTGATCGTCGATCACTCCCGGCAGTTTAATATCAGATACACTGCGGCCGTCATGAGTCACCTGATACCCGACGCACCGTTTGAGACGATGGCGCAGCACCAGGTGATGCTGATGCTGATCATGGCGGGTGCGATCTATTACTTGGTGAAGGGCGCGGACATGCTCGTGGATGGCTCGGTGGGCTTGGCCTATCGCGTGGGCATCCCGAAAGTGATCGTTGGGGCCACGATTATCTCGCTGGGCACGACCAGCCCGGAGGCGGCCGTATCGGTCATGGCGGCATGGGAGGGCAAGGCAGGGCTGGCCCTGGGCAACGCGGTCGGGTCAATCATCGCGGACACGGGCCTGATCTTCGGGCTCGGCTGCTGCATTACCGTGCTGCCGGCCGACCGGTTCGTGCTCAAACGCCAGGGATGGGTCAAGATCGCCACCGGGGTCCTGTTGGCCGGGTTGTGCTATCTGATGTTCTGGCTGGAGGGCGACGTCGCGACGATCAGTCGATGGGTCGGCCTGCTGATGTTGGTGTTGCTGGGTGGATACCTGGCCATCTCGGTCTTCTGGAGCCGCGGGCATCCGTTGGGCGATCAGGTCGCCGACGGCGATGACATCAGCGAATTGGCTGATATTTCCGAGCGGTCTACCGTCACGATGCTCGGACTGATCGTGATGGGCCTGGCGCTGGTCGTGTTATCCAGCCGGTTCCTCATCGGGTCGGTGACCGTGCTGGCCCAATCGTGGGGCGTGCCGCAAGTCGTCATCGCTGCGACGCTCGTCGCGTTCGGCACGTCTCTGCCGGAACTGGTCGTCGGCATGACCGCGATCTACCGAGGCCACAAGGAGATTTTGGTAGGCAACGTGATCGGGGCGGATATTCTCAACGTGCTGTTTGTCATCGGCGCATCCGCGATCGCCAAGCCGCTGCCGATTATCGATCAAACAGCCAACGTGCCGCGCATCTTTCTTTACCTGCACCTTCCGACAATGCTGCTCATGATCGGACTGTTCATGTGTTACATCCTCTGGGCCACCCGCCAGGGCCGATTCAAGAAGTGGTTTGGCTACCCGCTGCTGATCCTATACGTGGTGTATGTCACCGTTCAGTATGCGCTCGAGATGGGCGGGAGCAATGTGGCGGCACCCTCATAAAATCCATGCACGAATTGCGCGTTGATTGGGCAGCGTGCCAAATAGGACCGGCGCCCGTGATGCTTTTTTACAAGGTATTTGTGGCGTCAGTTAAGCCATTCGTCCCGGGGCGGTTGGTCCGCCAGGGAAGACCCGTCATCAGGCCCGGCCTGACACCAAAAGGCCTTGTTATATCTGCAATGGCCGTAATGTTGGATAGAGCTTCTTGTACTGCTCGAAGCGTTGCGTGTAACGGTCGGCGATGTCGGCGCGTGGTTCGACGGTGCCGATAACATTCGTCCAGCTTGATGCCAATTGCGTGATGGGTTCACCGGAATCGGCCGATTTGGAGAGCGCCGCGGCGCCGAGGCAGCCGGCTTCGGTCACGTCGAGTATGCTGATCGGTTTACCCATCACGTCGGCTTTGAGTTGCGTCCATGTCCGCGACTTGGCGCCGCCCCCGATGGCACGCAACTCATTGATTGCCAGCCCCGAATATTCGAGGATGTCCATGTTCAGTCGCATCTCGAAAGCGACGCCCTCAAGCAGCGCACGGATGATCTGGCCCCGTGTGGTGGTCAGGCGCAGGCCGAGGATTGCGCCGGTCGCTTCGGTATCGAAGTAGGGCGTGCCCGTAGGGGTGAAATAGGGCAGCACCAGCAGATCCGACGGATCCTCGCCGGCCGCACGCAGCAAAAGATCGTATGCGTTCGTGCTTGTCTGTTTCTCCTGCTCCACTTCGGTGCTGCCGAATTGTTCGCGAAACCATTTGAGAATATTGCCTCCTGTAAGGCTGAATGCGACAGTCGCATACATGCCCGGCACCGTGTGATCGTAAGTGCAGAGATTGTTCTTCTGCAGGCTGGCGGTAAATCTCGGTTCGCAAAAGGCGGGTGTGATGCACTCGACGGTGCCGGTGGCGTACATGGCGACGCCCGGTTCCGTCACGCCGGCACCCAACGCGCCGCAGGGCTGGTCGTGACCGGCCGTGACAACGAGGCAGTTGTCGGCCAGGCCCAGGTCGGCTGCGATCGACGGGCTGATCTTGCCCGACACGGATCCTGACGGCAATGGCCGCGCCAACTGATCGGTGCGCAAACCCACCGCCTCCATAATCGCGCCGCTCCACTCGTGCTTGCGCACGTCGAAGAGCATGGTCCGGCCGGCCAGCGGCCAACCAATCGCCGCATCCACGCCCAGCCGAAACTGCAGCAGATCCTCGAAGCAGAGAAACTTCGCTGCCTTTGACCACACCTCCGGCTGGTTGTCACGCAACCACAGCAACTTGAACAAAGAGAACATTGGGTGGGACGTATGGCCGGTGATCTGGTAAAGCTTGTCGATGCCGAACTCTTTACTCCAGTCGCTGGAGTAAGTGGCGGCACGCACATCGGACGATACCAAGGCGTTTGACAAGACGTTGCCGTTCGCGTCGAGGGCGGTGAACGCCTCGCCCTGACTGGAAATACCCAACCCACGCACTGACTTGGCGGGCAATTGCGACGCCGCTTCGGCTATGATGGCAAGGCAACTGTCCATCACCTCGTTCGAGTCGAGTTCGGCCCAACCCGGTTGCGGCGATTGCAGATCGTATTCGCGATATGCCATCGCGACCTGTCTGCCTGTGTCGTCAAACACGACCGCCTTGCTTCCGCTGGTGCCGATGTCCACGCCCATGTAATGGATCATGACCGCACCTCCCAGTGGACCGACCATCGTAGCCAATCGTGTGGCTCGACTGTCAGGTGAACGCCGTCTTTGTGAGTAACTTCGAGGCAACTGCTTGTGCCGGGGATAGGCTCGATCGCGCACTCGATGCGTCGGCATCCGTCTTCGTCCGGGTAACCGCCGTGGTTCCACCAGATGCCGAGTGTCGCAAACAACTCGACCGGAAAATCAACCAATAGAGTCAGTCCGTAGGTGAACTCAATCTCAAAACGTCCCTCATCGATGCCGCGCAGCAACAGCATCTCGGCACAACCGTGTGTGCTGGCGAGCAAATGGTCACCAAGCGACTGCGGTGACCGCCAGTCGCTGTCCCTGCCACGCATCTCATCATAGGCGGACGAAAACGACGGCAAGGCCAAGCCGCAGACATGTCCCCTCGGCATCATCGGATGCATCACGTGCTGGCACACAACGGTGGTATCGCCGGTGTTTTCGATCTCGAACCGCCAGTCGATATCCCGATCACCGAAGACCATCGTTCGTCGAAAAGCAATGGGAAGTTGCCGACTGCACACGGAGAATTTCAATTCGTTGTCGTTTGCCGCAACCCGCCATGGCAACCAGCACAACTCGCCGTGGTCCGCGATCTCGAACCGCGCACCACGCGGGTAGCTGCACGGGTCAACGGTGGGCAAACAATCATCGTAACCGTACACCGGGCGCGTTTCATAGAGACCATAGTTGCCCGCCGGTCGACGAAAGCCCGCTGGCGCCGTCGTGAGCAGGTCATGCTCTTCAAACCGCAGCATGCTCAGCCGTCCGCCATCATCGGGCAGACATTGCACGTGCCAACGGCCAAGTTGATGTGTCTGCGCCGCCATCTACAGGGCAATGCAATCGATGCCGGTGAGTTCGCAGAAGTCTTCAATTTCCTGGTAGAGATGCTCGCCGTAGCCGAGCACGGCGTACTCGTTGTTCCAGGCCTCGAGCAGATCATCGATGTCACAGTCGGCGGTGACGAACCCGTGGGGCCAGAACGGGATGCCGCATTCTTTTTGCCGGTCTGCCAACTGGTCGGCCGGTGGCTCGAAAATGGTACATCGGGTCAGAATCATCTCGAACCATCCGTCGTTTCGCCCGAGCCGCGCCAGTACGCCCTCGCCAACCTTGCAGACGAGTTTGACGGATAACCCTCCGGCCTCACCCTCGGTCGGGATGCCGTGCTCGGCGAAGCCCGCCGGGCCGAGCTTGCCCGCCAGTGACGGTGGACAGGCGCCGTCACCGATGATCTTGATCTCATTGTTGCTCTTGTCAATGTGTTGCAGGTCGCCGTAATAAACCGGTTCCTTGCTCAGGTCGGTCAACAGCTTGACGCTCATGGCCGTGTTGAAATCACCGAGGGTCGACGCGCCCACGCCGTCCTCGAGCATCATGCTCTGGGCGAAGCAGGTCGCGCTGTAGTCATCGCCCATTCCCGGGAACGACTGAAT
>CAUYYV010000001.1:0-38400 GCA_963577075.1 Phycisphaerae bacterium | reverse complement strand
AAAACGTGCGGCCAGCGCTTAGAAGCACGGGCTGAAGACCCGCGTTCTATCAAGATGTTTGGTGACTGACTCCCTTACCTTGCGATGCCGATAGAGCACGGCCGGTCGACATCCGGCATCAATTACGGCATGATCCGGCCCATCCACCATTGCCGCCAGTTGCAGTGACGCCTGATCGCACGTGACATATCTATCCTTTCCGTAGATCAGCTTGCCATCAGGATCCCCCCGTCAATGTTAAACGCCTGACCGGTGACGGCGGCGGCGGCATCGCCGGCCAAGTAAACTGCCAAGGGCGCGATCTCCTCCGGCTCAAGCCGGCGGCCGATTGGCGTGCTCGCCCGCGCCTCCTGCTCGAATGTCCGACCGCGACGTTGCGCGTCGTACTCGACACGACGATCGTTCATTCGCGAGCGTACGGGCCCCGGACAGATTGCGTTGACGGTGACGCCTTCGCCAGCCAATTCCATCGCCAGCGTGCGCATCAACCCAAGCACGCCGTGCTTGCTCGCCGCATACGCTGCCCCGTGAAAACTGCCGATCTTACCGTTGATCGAGGCAATCATGATGATCCGCCCGTGTTTACGTGCCAGCATGTCGGTCAACACGAGTTTGGAAAGCAGGTACGGCGCCGTCAGATTGACCGCCATCGTCAGGTCCCAAAAATCGTCATCGAACTCGGCAACCGGCATTGGCTTGGCACTGCTGCCGATGCCGGCATTATTGACCAGCACGTCGATCGGCCCAAAGCGATCGCGCACCTGTTTAACAACCGTGACAGGGGCGGCACGGTCGGCCAAGTCGGCACACACCGCCATCGCCTCGCCGCCGGTTTCCTTGATGTGGCGCGTCACCTGGTTCAATTCGTCCGTGTTGCGCGCCGTGATCGCGACTCTTGCGCCCTCGGCTGCAAACGCCAACGCAACGGCCCGCCCGATGCCACGGCCGCCGCCGGTCACGAGTGTGACGTGATCATTCAGTGTCGACATCGTCGTTAATCCCTGCCGCGTGCTTCGCGGCGTGGCGCAGCGGAGCCATCCCTCATGATCAACGGATCGATCAGTCGCTGACGAGGCAGCCGCCAGACCCACTTCTCCGCTTCGATCTTCAGTTCCACGCGCAATCGGCGGGACTTGTCCAGTTCGAGCGTCATCTCGCCAAGACCGCCGCCGTGGGCGGTGATTTTCATCTTCGGGTTGCGGCCTCGCAACACCAATCGCCATTTGCGCGCGAAATACTTGCTCGCCGTCAAATCTCGCAGGCTGTCAATCCGTTCACCGCCGAGATGATCGAGCAGGTACTGCTGATCCGTCTCGGCCAGGCCTCGCAATTGTTTTAGTTCGTAGTCGATCTCGCGCCGGGAGATGGCATCGAGCAATTCAAATAGTTGATCGTATCGTTCGCTGTTGATCGCATCGTTCCAGTTCTTGGCAAACGTCTCGATGGGGGGGGCACCTCCGTCGCAACCCGCTGCGAGCGAGATCATACCCAGTAGCACGACGATCGATTGCCGCATGCACACCATAATGTGTCCCTTACCATCCACGGGCGGCGTGGCCGCAGCGTGCCGCCGGCGAATGTGACTATATTAGCGTTCCATGCCGTCGATGTGTTGGACTGATAATCCGAAGCGTGTGTTGATCGTGCGCCCGTCGGCACTGGGCGATGTCTGCCGCACGGTGCCAGCACTGGTCACCCTCCGCCACACCCTGCCGTCAGCTCGGATTGACTGGCTGGTCAATGAGACGTTTGCTGATGCCGTCGTTGCACATCGGGATCTCAATGGCGTGATTAAGTTTCCACGCGATCGATTCGCAGCGATGTGGCGGCGCCCATGGCGGCTGCGCGAAGCGATCGCATGGTCACGCCGGCTTCGCGGGCCGGGCTATGATCTGGCCATCGATCTGCAGGGCTTGTTTCGATCGGGCCTGTTCACCCGGCTTACCCGCGCGCCACAGCGAGTCGGTTACGCCAACGCGCGGGAAACGGCACATCGGGCGTACAACAGCGGGCACCACGTCGATGGCAATCTGCACGCGGTCGATCGCATGCTCGCGCTGCTCGCGGCCGAAGGCTGCCAGCCGCAGCACGACCTGCGCCTGTATCTGGCCGATGCAGATGCACAGTGGGGCGAGCGGTATCTTCTCCAGCATATCGGTGAAGATGAGCCGTTCGTTACAATCGCACCCACAGCGCGCTGGCGGTGCAAGTGTTGGCCGATTGACAGCTATATCACGATCGCGAAGAGGTTGCTCGACGCCGGCCATCTCGGTCGACGCATCATTGCGCTCAGCGCGCCGGACGAACGCGCCAACGCGCAACCGCTTGTCGATGCCCTTGGCGATCGGGTGTTGTTCCCCGTCACGACCGTTGGGCAGATGATGGCCGTGGTCAGCCGGGCAACCCTGCTCCTGTGCAACGACTCGGCGCCGCTGCACGTGGCGGTGGGGTTCAATCGACCGATCGTCACCATCTTCGGTCCGACCGATCCCTCCCTTGTCGGTCCTTACCGCCGAGGCGAAACGGTTGTGCAACCGCCGGGCATCGATCACATGAACCTCTCCCGCTATCGCCGCCACCGCGATGACCAGTCATTGATCTCGCGAGTCAGTGTCGAAATGGTCTGGGACAAATTGATCGAACAAGTCGAATCGCGGCATTGAACCATGGCTTTGATCCGCATCGGGTGACGATCCAATCGCTACACACACCGAGTGGCCCACCTTGCTTCACGGCCGTCGATCAGTGATTGAGTATGCCGCCGACCTTCTGCACATTGCGCTTGGCGCAGATCGAGATGACAGCCACCCCGGCAAGCAGCATGACGGTACTGAGAAGTTGCCCTCGCGTAATGCCCCACGCGCCAAATTCATGGCCCTTGATGTGCGAATCCGGCTCACGGAACACCTCTCCCACGATGCGCGCCATGCTGTAGTAGCAGCAGCAGAGGCCGAAGATCACTCCGGGCTTGCGAGGTCGAATCCAGGTGATCGCCAACACCACAAACAGCAAGAGCCCTTCGATCAACGCCTGGTACAACTGCGACGGATGACGGGGCGTCAGCAACGGCTGAACAATCTCTACCACCTTGTCGTTGCCACGATGAATCTGCTCAATGGCCCAGTTCACAAGACTCGCGTGTGAGATCGTCGCAGAGGCCGGCGGGTCGAGTTCAAGCAGAGGTGAAAGCTGTTGCTGGGACCAGTCGTGCATTTCCTGTGGAAACTTCACCGCCAGCGGAGAGTCAGCGCCACACGCCCGACCGAATAACTCGCCGTTGATGAAGTTGGCAATTCTCCCGAAGAACATGCCCGGCGCACCGGCGAACACGGCCAGGTCGATCACGTGCAGGAAGCTGAACCCGTTGCGCCGCGCATACCAGAGTGACGCGATGATCACGCCGATCAGGCCGCCGTGACTGGCCATGCCGCCCTTGTTGATCGCCAGCAGGTCCCAGTAGGGAGGGCTGCTGCTCAGGCTAACAAACAAATCAGGCTGGTAGAACAACGCATACCCCAGCCTGCCGCCGACGAGCACGCCCACGGCAATCCAGAAGACCATGTCCATCGCCTGGTTTGCCTCGAGCTGGACCCTACCTCGCCGTGCCAGGTGGCGGAGAATCAGGCAACCGACCACAAACCCCAGTAGATATGACAGGCCGTACCAGCGGATGGCAAAGCTACCCCATAGTGGCACCGCTACCGGGCTGATGTCGTGCAGATAGGCTGCGAACGTCAACGGCATAAGAGCATCCTATACCTATCCGTCATTCAGCGACGTGGCTCCTCCTCGTGCATGGGGATTGACCCGCCGCCAAACGATCATTGCTTACATTTGCGATTCTGCTTGCGTTTCGTTTTTAATTTAGTTGTCCTTTGATGCGCTTTGCGTGCACCGACGGGCTGCTTACGCTTCTTCGGCGTCCTTCTGCCCGCGGGTTTCTCGATAATGACCAGATCGAGCCTGCGTGCGGCGGCGTCTACATTTGCGATGCGCACGACAAAACGATCGCCGATGGTGATCGACCTGCCGCTGTCCTGCGCCACAAGCGCACCCGTGTTGCGGTTGAGCCTCCACCGGCCGTCACCGGGCAGGTCCTCGTTGCGGATAAAACCGTCCACGAGGTAACGGTCGAGTTGGACGAACACGCCCGAGCCTGTGATACCCGTGACCGTGCCGTCAAAATCGTCACCGAGATGGTCGCCCAGCAGATCAAGGACCAGGTAATTGGTCAGGTCGCGCTCGGCCGCCTCCGCGTTACGCTCGGCCTGCGAGCAGTGCCGACCGATCTCTGCCAACGCCTGCTCATCTGGGACGCGTAAATCATCGCGCATCCTGGCGGTGATCCGCTTCTTGCCGCGTCCCCCGCGACCGGATGCTTGTTCCAAGTACGCGTCCAACGCACGGTGTACGACCAGGTCCACATAGCGACGAATCGGGCTGGTGAAATGGGTGTAATGCTCGCTGGCCAACGCGAAATGACCGATCAGCAGTGGTGCGTACTCGGCACGACTCAGAGTCTGCAACACGGCCAGGTGCACCGCATGCTGCGCGGGCGTGCCACGCACGGCGTCGAGCAGGCTCTGCAAATCGTGCCGTGACGGACGTTGCGGGATCGTGTGGCCGGCAACATGGGCAAACCGACGAAGTTCCGTCAGGTCGTGCGCTGGCGGGTCGGCGTGAATGCGCCGAAGCATCGCTACGCCAAGGCCGTCGAACAAGCGGGCCGCCGCTTCGTTGGCTTCAACCATGAACATTTCGATGATCGTGTGTGTATACGCGTCATCTTCCGGCACGGCGTCCACAACCCTGCCGGAATCGTCGAACACCAACTCCGCCGACGGCAGGTCGAGAGTGATCATTCCCTTTACAAGGCGGCGGGCGCGAATGATCCGCGCCAACTCGTCCATCAACTTAAGGGCATGAATCAGTGGCTGGCCATATTTCGGCGTGCTTTTCGTGTGCTTACGTGCCGTGCGCACGTCGTCGTCAATCAGCGCCTGCGCTTCAAGGTACGTAAGCCTTTTGCAAGATTTAATAACGGTGGAGGCAAACCGCTGGCCCACGACGTTGCCGTCGCCGTCGTACCGGATAAACGCCGATTTGCACAGGCGGTTGACGCCTTCCTGGAGCGAGCAGACGCCGTTGGAGAGCAACTCGGGCAGCATGGGCAAGACACGGCGGGGCAGGTACACGCTGTTGCCGCGACCGGCCGCTTCGCTGTCCATCTCCGAACCGAGTTTCACGAATGTGGAAACATCGGCAATGTGTACGCCCAGTTGATATACCGCATCACCGTCGGGCGGATTGAACTTTTCGATGCTGATAGCGTCGTCATAATCGCGAGCGTCGGGCGGATCGATCGTGCAGATGAACGTGCCGGTCAGGTCCTCTCGGTCGTCGGGTATTGATTTGTCGTCAAACGCCTGTGCCGCGGCCCGTGCGCTTTCGATCACTTCCGGCTCGAACCGATCTCTCAGTCCATAGGCGCGTATGACAGCCTCGGTCTCGACATCGGGCTCGCCCTGTTTACCGAGCACCTCGAGGATCACCCCTTCGGCCGATGCACTGCCTGTGGGATAAACGATCAACTCGATGACGACCTTGTCACCCTGTCGCGCATCGCGGGCATGGGGGTCGCGGATAACGATCGGGTCGGGCAGATGGCGACCGTCCACCTCGACGACCCACACCTGTCCCCGCTTGGTCAGGTTGCCCACGTACTGTTTGTCGGCGCGTTGGAGAATGTCGGTGACACGCCCGATATATGGCGATCGGCCCCGACCGGCACGATTCCTGACATGGATCACGGTGGCCCGGATCAGGTCGCCGGTCAAGGCGCTACCGGTATTTCCTTCAGGGACGAATAGATCGCCGTGCTCCGTCGGCGACTCGGGCACAACGAACCCGAACCCACGCTTATTGAGCCGAAATGTACCGATCATCACCCGGCCCGGAGGGGGCAACCCGACGGTGGCGTCGGCGTCGAGCACCACCCTGCCCTCGCCGATCAACTCGTTCAACACACCGGCGAAATCCTCAAAGCCGGCCTCGGGCACGCCCAGGTCCTGCGCCAATTGACGCATGCGCTGCGGTTGGTAACGCCGATCGGCGATGTGCTTGAGAATTCGATCGATATGTGGGTTGGACATGAAATACTCGCTGTCAGTAATCAGCAATCTGCAAGGGCCTCGTTGACCGGCACCATCTGACGTGTGATCGCATTGCTGTTATGCTACCTCTACCATGCCCCGGCTGCAGGGCGACGGAGACATGCACCATGGCCAGCACGGAACAGGTGATGAAAGCCGCAGGCGACCTGGGCAAACTCATTGCCGAGCACAATGCGTCGATGAAGTTTCAGGACATCACCGGCAAACTTCGCGACGACACGGACGCCCAGCGCCTTATGACTGACTACAACCGCCAACTTCAACTCGTGCATGAAAAGGAAAACAAGGGCCAACCCATTGAGGTCACGGACAAGCACAAGGTGGAAGATCTGCAGAACCGCGTGATTCAGCACCCGGTGTTGCGCGATCTGCAGATGGCCCAGATGGACTACATGGACCTGTTGCGCCAAGTGGACGAAGCGATCCAAGGCCCCAAGGCACCTGCCGACACGAGCATGCCGACACCGGCCCAGTCACCAGTTGTCAATCCCGATCTGGGCGCTTAATCGGCGTTTGTCCCATGTGCAGGGCTTCGGCCCTGAATTTCAAGCGTTTTACCAGCAGGTTTCTCCACTCGGCCGAGTACAGATTGATTGCCTGCCATTCCTGACTCTTGGCCAAATCATCAAGCGATTTGCCCAAGGGAGGGCGCGGAAAATCCTCGACCCTTATGTTTTGCAGTTCTGCCAGTTCCCGCAGATTCTCGTCTGCTCGGCGCAGCATTTCCCGATAGTCTTTCAGGTTGTTTGGGCTCACGCGGCCGTTGGAGAACATGCCTGACGCAAGATCGAAGTACCGAAACGATACGCGCATGAGCAGGCGCATGTGATCTCTTGGA
Organism: Phycisphaerae bacterium; assembly: GCA_963577075.1. Lineage (GTDB taxonomy): Bacteria > Planctomycetota > Phycisphaerae > Phycisphaerales > Phycisphaeraceae > CAUYYV01. The sequence goes on along the minus strand of CAUYYV010000001.1, from coordinate 31,389 downwards.
GGGCTCGACTGTCTGATCACCTGAATCATCTGGCTGCGCAGCGTCGCCAGCGCTGCGGCAAGCGGCAGCGACGGTTCCTCAAGGTGAATCGCAACACGACCGTCGAGTGCTTCGAGAACCTCGATCGCTGCTTCGGGGATATTCAACTGGTTCAGCGCCACCATGCACTGTTGAACCACCTGCTCATACGGCTCGACCTGCACCGCCTTGACGAGTTGAGCGAGCAGTTGGGTTTGCAGGGTCTTCTGCTCCTGCTTCTGTTTCGGGGTTTCTGCGGGCGGCAAGGCCGCGATCACGCTGGTCATGGCGGCGGCGGCCCAGTATCGCACCGCGGGGCTGCGGTCGGCGAGTCCCTTCACCAGCAGATCAGGATTATTCGCGTCTTTCACCGACTCGGCAATGATCATGACATTGAGCCGGACGATATCACGCGGTGATTTAATCGCCTCATCCAAGTGAGGGATCAAAGCGATACGGTAGGCGGCGAGAAAGGGGGGCTTGGCGTTGCGGCGCAGCGGTGCTGTGAGTTTTTTCTTCGCACCGGCGACTACCACATCCCTGTCGCTCTGCAAGTTGCCGGCCCATAGTGCGACGTAATCGCGGACTGTTTCTTGTTCCGTCGGAGTTAGCGCCCCTTGCTTGGATATCGGCAACCTATCCTGCGCAAGCACGGTGGAATGGCCCGCGCACGCGATCCACACGATCGTGGCCAGCAAACAGCGGGGTGTTCTCATAGAGCTTGACTCCGGGCAAACGGGCTGGTGTGCAATCGACCTAACGCGGTTCGCTGGCTTGCCGGATGATAGGCTTATTCTGATTCCACCGAGCAGTGACGGTATCGGTCCCACCGCGAACTGTCAAGCCGGCGATGCGCCCAACCCTATGCCTGCATTGGCGTTGTGCGCCAGATGCGAACCGCCGGCAACTGACGCGATGACAGAACACGTTGGCAATCTGATGTGTCTGCAACTATGCTGGAAAATGTAAGCCTTCAGGAGTTATCAATTGTATCGTCAGATTCGAGTGGTTGGCGACGCCAACGCGGACACCGTAGCCGTCATGCTGTTCGATAAGCCCGGGCCGTTGCCGGCGTGCCACGCCGGCCTGGACAGGCGGGCCGGCGGCGCCCTGAAGGCGGCGATGCGTAGGGCGGAATTTTCCGCGGTGCGCGGCGCACTGCAATGCCTTTACCCCCCATCGGGCCCCAAGCGCCTGTATGTGCTCGGACTGGGCGATCGCGGTCAGTCCGACGATTGCTCGGCGATGCGAATCGCGGGCGCCAAGTTGGTGAAGGCGGCTTACGACGCCGATGTCAGCCGCCTGAGCATCGATGTGGCCGGCCTCGACGGCGCCGCCACGCCGGATGACACCGGCAGAGCGATCGCCGACGGCCTGGCGATCGCCAACTTCGAGTTCGACCTTTTTAAGGGCAAGGGCGACCACAACAAGCCCGACCGGGCAAACAAGGGCAAGGCAACACGGCTCGCGGTGAGTATTGACCGGTCGATGCGCAAAGGACTGACTCACGGGCTGCATGTCGGCGAGTCGGTGACGCTGGCGCGGAAACTCGCCGCCACACCGCCGAACGTGGCCAACCCGAGATATCTCGTGGCATTCTGTCGAAAAATAGCGCGGCAGGTTGGACTCAAATGTACGATCATCGACGCTAAACGTGCCGCGGCGTTGAAGATGGGCGGATTGATCGCCGTTGGCGCCGCCGGGTCGACGCCGCCCGCCATGATCTGCCTCGAATGGCCGGGACGCGGAAGAGCGCCCAAGGCGAACGGCAAACCGATCCTTCTCGTCGGCAAGGCAGTGACGTTCGACACCGGCGGTTACTCGATCAAGCCGGCGGCCAGCATGGATACGATGAAGTATGACAAGTGCGGCGGCGTGGCGGTGATCGGCGCCATGCACGCTATCGCCCGCTTGAAACTGCCGGTACGGGTCGTGGCACTTGTGCCGGTCGCGGAGAACATGATCGACAAAACCGGATATCGTCCCAGTGACATCCTGCGAATGTACAACGGTGTGACCGTTGAGGTTACGAATACGGATGCCGAAGGAAGGCTGGTTCTTGCCGACGCTCTTGCCTATGGGTGCAGACATTACAAGCCCAGGGCGATTATCGATCTGGCCACGTTGACCGGGGGCGTCGTGGTGGCGCTTGGCAGTCTGTGCGCCGGCGCATTTTGCGGAGACTCTAAACTGCGCGGCCACCTGTTCGACGCCGCCGAGCATACCGGTGAGCGCCTGTGGCACCTGCCGCTATGGGCCGAGCACAAAGAGCTGCTCAAATCCAGCCACGCCGATATTGTCAATTCCGGCGGGCGTGAAGCGCACCCTATCCAGGGAGCCGCGTTCTTGCAGCATTTTGTCGACCAGAAGACGCCCTGGGCTCACCTCGACATTGCCGGCGTCAGCGATCTCAAGAACGCCAACGATCTGTTTTGCAAGGGCCCGACGGGTTTCGGCGTACGCTTACTGGTGCGGGCCGTCGAGACGTGGCGATAAACCCGGGGGGAGCAGATCGGATTTCTTTGAGCAGCTTGCCTCACGGTGCGAACTTGTCGGTGTCCGGTTGAGGTTCTTTGCCAAGCACCTTCTTCCATTGCTCGACCACTTCAAGCTCGATGACCGGAACGATTCCGGGCTGCTTCGGTTCCGGGGGCTTGCCTTCATTTTGCTCGTGCGAATCGGCGTATATGTGAGAAACTCGCCGCGACACGGCCTACACCACAACTCGAGCCAAGGGGTCTAAACGATGCGGGGCGGGGTCGGACAGACGGATGTGCGACCGTGTCGCCGAGGCCGGCCAGCGATTCAAACTGCCGGAATATTGGCGGCGCGAGTAGCCAGCTCGCCCGCTTCGAGGCGTTGCTTCTCTTTGGCGACCCAAGGGATCTTCGAGGCGTTACGCTCGACCCAAAGTGGAATGGGGGTGCGCAGGCCCTGCTTGTCGATCTCGGTGAACTCGACAACCATGTCGCCGCGCGTGTAGGAGGACAAGTCGTGGTTCTTGCCCATGTGGATGCAGTCGGTCGGACAGGGCTCGGTACAAAGGGCGCAGAACATGCACTTTTGATAGTCGATGGCGTAGCGCAGCAGCTCGCCGCCTTTGGGGTCGACCTTGCCGGTGCTCTTGTCGATCTTGCGTGCGCCGGACTTATCGATGTAGATGCAGTCGACGGGGCAGGCCTTGGCACACATGTCACAGGCGATGCACTTGTCGGCCTCGAACTCGTGGATGCCGCGGTAGCGTGGGGCGAAAGCGAGCTTCTCGAAGGGGTACTGGATCGTGACGCTGCTGGAAAAAAGGTACTTGAGCGTGATGCGCATGCCGATGGCGATGCTCTTGAGCGTGGTGTAGATGTTTCGGAAGTAGCCTTCGGCGGGGCTGGTGGCGGCCATGGGTTGCACCTTGGGGTTGAGTAGTTGACGGTATCTTAGCAGTAGATGGTTCGGCTGGCCAGCGGCACCCATGCCGGGATTGGCAGTCGCGAGCGTGGCTCGAGCCACGCTTGATGCTCCCGGGTACGGCGATCCCGTATATCGAGAACTTCGGCGACGGCGTCGAGACGATCAGCATCAATTTCGACACGGCGCTCAACGGCGGTGAGATCGGGCTGGGCAACGACGACGCCCATACGGTATTCGATGACGTAAGCGTGCAGGCGTTGCTCACTTAAGTGCGAATATGACCGATTTCCTCGACCGCTTCACGTCAGGGCGTGGGTGCGGTATAACGCCCATGGCAGATGAACGGCGCCGCAAGAGTGAACCATCATAAAGCCGCAACCGGTGATCGCGGTCGTCATATCGTAAATAGCACAAATCTGAGCACCTACATCGCAACGCACACAACCATCTGCACCGATCTACATGAATATCACATGCCCGCCGAGTGGGCGGCGCAATCACGGGTGTGGGTCAGCCGGCCTCACCGTGCCGCGACCTGGCCCGGGTGCCTCGAACCGGCGCAGCGGCAGTTCGACCATTTCGTCGAACTGATGGGCGATTCGGTCGAGGTCTGTGACACCGGCCGACACGGGATCGCCACCGACGATTCGTGGATCCGTGATTACGGGCCCATCTTTGTCCTCAACCGCCGCGGCGAGTTGGCTTGTCACGACTTTCGCTTCAACAGTTGGGGCGGCAAGTACCCGCCCCAGGACCGTGACGACGCCGTGTCCGGACGCATCGCGCAGCAGGTTGGCGCCCCCACATGGCGTCACGAGCAAGTGCTCGAGGGCGGCGCGATCGACGCCAACGGCCGCGGCGCCATGCTGACCACCGAATCGTGCCTGCTCAACGCCAGCCGCAACCCGTCGCTGGACCGCCGCGGCGTCGAGCGGATGTTGCACGATGCGCTGGGGACCCGGCACGTCATCTGGCTGCCGTGCGGCATCACGGGCGACGACACCGACGGCCACGTCGATGGCGTGGCCCGCTTCATCAGGCCGGCAACGGTCGCCGCCGTGCGCGCACCCGAAGGTCACCGCGACCACGAATCGCTCGAGCGGAACTGGCGCGTGTTGCGTACAGCGCGCGACCAGTCAGGACAAACGCTGAACCTGGTGGCTCTGCCCGCGCCGCGGCCGATCCGGTACGAGTTTCCCGATGCGGCCGAATACGACGCCGGCCGCGTACAACTGCCGGCCAGCTACGCCAACTTCCTGATCTGCAACGGCGTCGTCTATGTACCCACCTTCGGGCAGCAGACCGACGATAACGCGCTGCGCGCCCTGGACAAGGCGATGCCCGATCACAAGATCGTCCCCGTTCCGTGCAATCATCTGATCGCCGGCCTCGGCGCAATTCACTGCCTGACCATGCAGCAACCACAAGCAAAGGTACAATCGCCCTAGCGCAAATGCGATTGCCATGCCGGGATATGCACACGGATTGGTCTGGGCGCCGGTAACATCTGAAACGGAATGAACGTCAACCGATATTGAAGGAAAAATCATGAAGGCGTTGGTCAAGACCGATTATGGGCCGGGAAATCTGGAGTTGCTCGATGTCGAGACACCCCGGCACGGAGATGACGAGGTGCTCCTTGCGGTCAAGTCAGCGGCAATCTGCGGCAGCGACATCGAAAGGTACACGGGTCACAACCGGATGTACAAGCCTCCGGTCACGCTGGGCCACGAGATCGCTGGCGTGGTTCACGAAATAGGCGGCAGCGTGAAGGGCGTCAAGGTCGGCGACCGCGTCGCCGTCGAAGCCAATGTCTATGCCTGTGGCCGCTGCTGGTATTGCCGATCGGGCCACGAAAATCTGTGCGCTTCACGGGTCGGCATCGGATATGACGTCAACGGCGGGTTTGCCGAGTTCGTCAAAGTTCCTGCGGACATGCTGATCTCCGTACCGGACAACATTTCGTTCGAGGTGGCGTCTCTGGCGGACATCTACGTCGCCATCCACGCGGTCGTGGACAGATCCGTGATCAGAAGCGGCGACGCGGTCATCATCTTCGGGCCGGGGTTTCTAGGCCTGTCGATCGCACAACTGTGCCGGCTGCAAGGCGCCGATCCCATCGTGGTCATCGGCTTGAAAAAGGACGAAGCGCGGCTGCAAAAAGCGAGTGAACTGGGCGCGACCGCGACGCTGATCGCCGAGGAAACGGATGTCGCCGACCACGTCATGCAACTTACGCGTGGGCGCGGCGCCGACACCGCATTCGAGGTGTCCGGATCTCACACGGCGTTGCTCGCCGCGATCGAGATCGTGCGCCGTGGCGGCGCGGTCACCATGATCGGCGTGCAGTCGGAAACGATCGAGGTGCCCATGCTCGACGTGATCATGCGTCAGATTAGTCTCAATGGCGTGCGCTCCTATACCTGGAGCAACTGCGAACTGGGCATGCGCTACATCAGCGAGGGCAAGCTCAGACTCGATCATTTCATCACACACGAGTTTCCTCTTGAGCAATGGCGAGAGGCATTCGACCTGCTGATCGCGGGCAAGGGCACGAAAGTCGTGTTGAAACCCTGACCCGCTGCGCAAAAGGAGACCGGATATGGGACGATTGGTCAAGGTCGTGCGCGAGAGCGAAGGCCGCAACTACATTCAGGAAACCTGCCGAGCAACGATATTGCTGTCGCCGGACAACGTGGCGGCGCGACACATGGATTTGGGCATCCTGTACCTCGAACCCCACAGCAAGACGCTGCCCAACGCGCACCCGCATAGCGAGGAGATGTTCTACATCATCAAGGGAAAAGGCACGATCACCGTCGAAGACGAGACTAAAAACATCGAGGCCGGCGCCGCAATCTACATCCCCGCCAACGTCGTGCACCACTTTGAGAACACACAGGACGAACAGATGGTGTTCGTGCTGATGCACGCCCCACCCGAGTCATCCGACGACGTTGCCGACTCGCCCTGGTCCGAGCAAAAGTAAAGACCACCGGCCATCGCGCAGAACATCACGAGGGACCACTGTCCAACTGCGGAAATTTCGGCCGCAATCCGAGCCGTTCAGGAAAAAGGCCGCTGAAAAGTACCGCTCGAATCCGAACAGTGACATATCCGTAACAAGTAAAAAGTACAGGCGTTGTATCGCTTCAATAATCGATCACCATCCCGCAATAGCCCCGGCCAACCATCACCTGGCAGGAACCCCAACCGGGCAAGGCAGCTATGTCCTCAGGTCTCGGGCAATCCTTTATCCATTGCTTTCATGATGGGACATCACCACGCGCAGCAGCGATGTGACACTAATCATCAAACGGACTGTGCGGCAGGCCATAACCCTTGATGTCTTCGCCGCGAACAAGGTAGAACGTGCGTTGAAACGGTTTGCGCGTGCGGTAGGACTCGTATGTCTTGTCACCAAGCGTGCCCTCCGCAGACATGTAACGAATCCCGAGAACGCGCCGCCAGCGTTCCGAACTGTTGGGCGTTGAACAGTGCGGCAACATGGTGTGATGCGTGCCCATCTGGCCAGCCTTGAGGCGGTAGGTCACTTTCGCTCCATCCGCGCCATCCGGCAGGGCGTCTAGATCGATCTCCTGCTTAAACAGGTTCTTGTGCCCCAACCGATCGGCGTTCGGCCTATCGATCAGGCGTGGCAACTCGCCACGCCTGTGCAGGCCGGGCAGGATCGACATCGTGCCGTTCTGCTCGTCAACACCGTCAAGCGGGATCCACACCGCCCCGGCCAGCGGGCCACCGACGTTCCAGTACGGCGCGTCCTGATGCCAAGGCACCTCGATGCCGGTATGCGGCGGCTTGGCCAGGGCGTGCGACGACCAGAGGATAATGTTCGGCCCGATCTGACGCTCGATCATGTCCAACAATCGCGGCTCCGTGCCCAGGTCCCACACCCACCGATCTCCCTGTTGATGCGGACATATCATCTCCTCCGGGGTACACTCCGGGTGAAGTTCGCTGACCATCTGATCCATCTGCCGGCAGCACCGCTCAATCGCATCGTCAGTCAGAAAGTGATCGAAAATGCAGTAGCCCTGCTTCTCATAATGAGCGTGCTCGGCCTCACCATATGCAAACGCCTCGTGAATCATTGACGCGCGAGCCATGACATCAGCTGGCATGATCAGGATCCTAAGGGTAATAATAAAGTAACCTGCATTGTACAATCCGAGATCAGTTTGCCCAATAAAATTCTTTATGATGAACTATCGTCATGGATGCATACACACTAAAAGCGGATCGCTACGAGAATCTCAGTGAAGGCTGGTTTCGCCGGTGCGGGCGGTCGGGGTTGGTGCTGCCGGCGATCAGTCTGGGCATCTGGCAGAACTTCGGCGACCCCGGAACAGGCACCGGCCATCACCAGGACGAGAAGGCGTTCCACGAAAATTCCAAGCAGATGATCTTCACCGCTTTCGATTGCGGGATCACGCACATCGACGCGGCAAACATTTACGGCCCGCCAAAAGGCAAGGCCGAAGAGCGGCTCGGCCAGATTATCAAGCAGTTGCCGCGCAACGAGTTGGTCGTCTCCACGAAAGCTGGCGTCAACATGTGGCCCGGGCCGTACGGTCGGGCGGGCTCACGCAAGCATATTCTCACATCGCTTGATGAATCGCTCAAGCGGCTCGACCTTGACTTCGTGGACATCTACTACCACCACTGCCCCGACCCGGACGCGCCGCTGGAAGAAACGCTTGGCGCTTACGATCAGGCCGTGCGCTCGGGCAAGGCATTGCATTTCGGCGTGAGCAATTACTCCGGAGCCCTGACGGCCGAAGCAATCCGCATCATCGATCGCGATCGACTGGCACCGCTGCTTGTGCATCAACCTAGCTACAGCATGCTCAATCGCGGGATCGAAACCGATCTGTTCAAGACGGCCAGACACGCGGGATTCGGCATGGCCTGCTTCTCCCCACTGGGCAAGGGCAGGCTGTCAAGCCGGTTCCTCGGCGAGTCCAAGGGGCCGTCACGTGTCGACCCGGCGACCATTGACGAACCGATGCGGACCAAGCTCGGCAGACTCAACGATCACGCCGTACAACGCGGCCAGAGTTTGCCACAGATGGCGCTGGCCTGGGTGCTACGCAATCCGTGCGTCACCACCGCCCTGATCGGCGCCAGCCGACCCGAGCAGATCAGGGAAAACGCGGCCGTGCTCGATCATGCGGACTTTACCGAAGACGAACTGCAACAGATCGACAAAATCCTGGCATCGTGATAACGCTTCAATAAATTGAGCGTTACCTGATTCAAGTTGATGCACTTTCAATAAACGACATCAAGGCCGGACACCCAAATTTCCCGGATTTTTACGTCTGGCATGCCTTGCGTTGTATAATCAACACATGACGTGCCGCATAACCCAGCGATCGCAACAGCGGGCAAGGCACTTCGCCGCAGGGAGGGCGATCGCCTGCACAGTCTTTTTCCTTATCACGGCCCCGCACCGCTCCAGACATGTGCGCGACAGCACCGAGACCGATTACTCGACCATTCCATATCTCACCGCAACGCCCCACAAGCCCAAGCGAGCGGCAGAGCAGGAGATCAATAGATGACAGTGACGACGAACCGGTACATCACCGCTGAGCAACTCGATCAGTATGACCGCAACGGGTTTATCGTGCTGCCCGCCGTCTTCAGTGACGACGAAGTTCGCCAGATGCGCACGGAGGCGGATTACATCATCGAGTTAATCATCAACTCATCGATCGCCAACAAGCGTATCAGTGGGCGGCTCGAATGGCGTGTCCGACCCGATGGCACACAGATCGTGCGAAAGATACAGCCGATCAACGATCTGTCGATCTACCTGTCGCGGATCAGCGAGGATCCGCGCCTGATCGAGCCGATGCGGATCATCATGGGCGACGAGCCGGAGTTGCTGGAGGAGAAGCTCAACTACAAGCAGACGCTGCCGCAGCGGATCGAGGGCCTCGAGGTCAGCGAGAACAGCGACGATCGCTTCCCGATCCACCACGACTGGGCTTACTATCGACACGAAGGCTACCCCCAAACGGTGATCTCGTCGGCGATCAGCCTCGACACCTGCGCCGAAGACTCCGGTCCGATGCACGTCTGGCCCGGTTCACACCGCCAGGACTTCGGACATGACATCGATGCCGCGACGGGATTTGACCGGCTGGTCGAGCAGATCGATCCCGATGCCGGCACCGACGTGCTCTGCCCGCCCGGGTCGGTCATGTTGTTTCACGTCATGCTTGTGCACAATTCGCGAGCGAACACGTCGGGCAGGCCCCGCCGGATGATGATCTACAGCCACTGCCCACGTGGCGCCGCCATGCCCCCCGACGCCCGCAACGGCCTCCACCGACGCCTCGAAGGCCCGTGGGAACGCCAGTATGAACGCATGAAAACTGCCGGCGTATTCCGTGATGTCTGCAAGGCACCGGTCGTACCCGGTTGCGAAGCGGCCGATACGCGCTGGATCACCGGTAAGTAACACGCCGACCACGAGCGTCAGATTCTGCCCATTCGATTGAACAATTGGGCGGTTTGAGCGTCTATGTCTTATGATCGCGCATCACCGTAGATAAGCGTGCGGTCCACGCCATCGGACTATCGACCCACCTCACAGAGGGAGCCTGACCATGCAGAAGCGCAACATGATGATCGTATGGGGCGTGACGCTTTTGACCGTCGCCGGCGGCGCCGGAGCGGAGGAGATCGGCTTCGTCGAGGACTTCGCCCTGGCCGAGGATCGCGGGGCGGCCCTGAATCAACTGATCCCGGGCACCGAACAATTCTACTACTACCACTGCCTGCACTATCAGAACCGCGGCGAGCTGGGCAATGTCGACAATATGCTCAAGGCCTGGATCAAGCGGTACAAGCACACGGCCCTGGTGCGCGAGATCCAGAACCGCCAGGCGTTGCTGCGCTACGAGCAGGATCCGGCCGGGTCGCTCGAGCTGATCCGCCAACGGCTGGGGCTGCACTTCAACCATCAACGTGAACGGCTCGATGCCAAACCGGATCACCCGACGAAACTGAACCAGAACCTGGTCAGCCGGCGGACACTGACGGCCCAAGCGCTGCAACGACGCGGTGATCTGGGCGGGTTCGAGGATCGTGCGCTCGACTGGCTGATCGCCATGGACCTTAACCCCGACCACCGCCGTCACCTGTTGGGAAGAATGCAGAGGCCCGATTACGCCAGCCTGCCCCAGCTTGTGGTCGACGATCTGCGCTACAAGCACAGCCGCGGGTTCGGGTCGCTGGATATCCACCGCATGCTGCTGAGCGTCCAGTTGGACCAGTGCCTGCAACTCGACCCGACGCTGATCGACAACTTGAACTTCGTCACCACGTATCTATCGAAGCTCCGGCCGCGGCCGGATGACGACTGGCGGCACGACCCGAAAGTGCGCCGGGCCTATCTGGATCGGTTGTGGAATTTTGCCAAGACCCTGCCCCCCGTACACAACTCGATCAAGGCGAGCATTCTCTACCGGCGGCTCGAGTTCGATCGGTCACAGGGCAAATATGATGCGACGCGTTTCATGGCATACATCAAGCTGCCCCGTCGGGTGGCTTACATCGAACCGAGGCACATGAAGCGTGACGCCAGCCGGCGTTACCCGGTCAATCTCAACGCCGATTACAGCGGACACATCCTGCTGCCGCCGATCCGTCACGACGAACCGCTCGTGCGCAGCTACCTTGAGCATTTCTTTCTCAAGGCCGAATCATACAAGCCGTATACGCCTTACATTCGCGAAAACTACTTGAAGCGCGTGTTTGCCGAGACAAAGATTCTCGCAGGCATCGGCGATATGGAGCAGTGGTACTCGATGCTCACGCCGAGCGAGTACGAAACACTCAAGCGCCGCGTTGACCTCGACTTCATCCATACCAACAAAAAGCTGTTCGCCGCGGACAAACCGGTCACACTGGACCTGGCGATCAAGAACGCCAAGACACTGATCGTCAAGGTCTTTCGGATCAACAATCTGAATTTTTATCTGTCCACAGGCCGCAAGGTGAACACCGACATCAACCTTGATGGGCTCGTGACCAACTCGGAGAAGATCTACAATTACAAGCAGGCTCCCCTGCGCCGCGTGGTCCGGAGCTTCGAGTTCCCCGGACTCACCCGCCGCGGCGTTTACGTCATCGAGTTCATCGGTGGCGGACGCAGCAGCCGCGTCCTAGTGCGCAAGGGCCGGCTGCGTTACCTCGAGCGTACCAGCTCAGCGGGCCATCTGTTTACGATCTATGACGAGCAGAATCGGACCCGCCCCGAGGCCACGTTGTACGTCGCCGGCCATCACTATTCGCCGGATGAACACGGCGTCATCACCGTGCCATTTACCGCCAAGCCCGCCCGACAACCGATCATCCTTGTCGATGGCGACTTCGCCACGCTCGACAAATTCAAGCACCTGTCGGAACAATACCGGCTGACGGCCGGGTTCCATGTGCAGCGTGAGCAACTGCTTGCCCACCGCAAGGCGTTGCTGGTCGTCCGCCCGACGCTGACGATCAACGGCGTGGCGGCGCCAATCGGACTGCTTGAGCAGATCACGCTGACTATCACCGCCACGGATCACGACGGCACCGTCACCACCACACGTGTCGACGACTTCAAGTTGCACAACTACAACGAAACGGTGCACGAGTTTGTCGTGCCCGACCGGCTCAGCCTGATCGCGTTTAACCTCACCGCAAAGATCAAGTCTCTCAGCCAGAACAAGAAAATCGATCTGGATTCGGGCGCACAGTTCTCGCTCAACCAGATCGACAAGACCGAGAAGACCGATGACCTGCACGTGTTGCGCGACCGAGATCGCTATATGCTCGACCTGCTCGGTCGCACGGGCGAACCGGTGCCGGACCGGCCGGTCAACCTGGTATTGAAGCACCGTGGTTTCCGCGAACAGGTGCACGTGACGCTCAAGAGCGACGCGAACGGCCGGGTACATCTCGGCCCGCTTCACGACATCGAACGGTTGCGTGCAACAGGGCCGCAGGGCACATCGCGCACCTGGAGGCTGCATCAGGACCGCTGCATGCTGCCGTCGAATGTACACGGCGAAACCGGTGTGGCTGTGAAGATACCGTACGTCGGCCGACGGCAGCAACCGTCACGCGATGAGCTTTCATTGATCGAAACGCGAGGCGGCGCCTTCGTCGCGGATCGATTCGATGCCTTGGCCATCAAGGATGGCTTCATCATCATCGACAACCTGCCTGACGGCGACTACGACCTGTTATTCAAGGATACGGGCAGGCGCATCGCCATTCGAATGACCACCGGAACCCGCAAAGACGGCCATGTGCTGGCGAAGATGCGGCGTCTCGAGGTGCGCAATGCCGAACCGCTGCACATCTCTGCGCTCAACGCAGACAAGGAGGAAATCACCATCCATGTCCGCCACGCGACGCCGCTGGCACGAGTGCACGTGCTCGCCAGCCGATACGTGCCCGCGTTCGACGTGTACCGCGACCTGGGCCGCGTCGGCGTCGAGGAGCCGAACATGTTCTCATCGCCACGGGCTGAATCTCTGTACGTCGCCGGCCGCGACATCGGCGATGAATATCGCTACATACTCGATCGCAAGTATGCCACGAAATTCCCGAGCAACACGCTCAAGCGCCCGGAATTGCTGCTCAACCCGTGGGCGATTCGCAAGACACAGGCCGGGCACCAGGTTGCGCGGACGGGCGAAGATTACAAACGCAAAGGCGAGGCAGGTGAACACGAATTCGATATCGCTTCACCCTTCAAGGCGGAAACCGGACCCACGAGCGACTTTGCCAATCTTGATTTTCTCGCCAACCGCGGCGTCCTGCTGGCCAACCTCGCACCGGATGAGAACGGCATCATCACGATCAAGAGGGCCGTGCTGGGCAATCGTCATCACCTGCACGTCGTCGCCGTCGATCCCCACACGACCGTGGTGCGCCAGATCGTGCTGGCCGAGGCCGCCCCCCGTTTCCTCGACCTACGCCTGGCAGACGGACTTGACCCGGCCCTGCACTTCAGCGAACAGAAGCGCATCAGCGTGCTCGAGAAGGGCAAGCCTTTCGTGATCCCGGACGTTCGATCCTCACGGTTTGAGGTGTACGACAGCATCGCCAAGGTGTATCGCCTCTACACCACGCTCGGCAACAACGCGAACCTGAGTGAGTTCCACTTCATTCTTGACTGGCCAAAATTAAAGGACGCCGACAAGCGCGAAAAGTACAGCAAACATGCTTGCCACGAGTTAAACTTCTTTCTCTACGAGAAGGATCGCCCGTTCTTCGACAAGGTGATCAAGCCGTACCTGGCCAACAAGAAGGGCAAGACATTTATCGATCACTGGCTTCTCGGAGCGGATATGTCGCCGTATCTCCAGGCATGGCCGTACCAGCGGCTGAACATCGTGGAACGCGCGTTGATCGGCCGCCGCGTCGCCGAGGATCGCCGGCAGACAGCGCGCCATGTCACTGATCTGTACAACCTGCTGCCGCCGAACGTCGAACGATTCAATTTCCTGTTTCGCACGGCGCTGAAAGGCAGTTCACTGGAAACAGCGGGAACGATTGGCGACGGCACCCCCGCCGACCAGATACGTCGTCTTCGATCACTCGGCTACGGCGGCAAAGGCAAGGGAGGAAAACTCGCCCCCGGCGCGACCGCCGCGCGGGCCATGGACGGCGCGGTCTTGCATATACGTAACGACCTCGCAAAGGAACAGAAGCAGACAAGTGCAGAGAGATATGACGATCGTCTCGGCGCCAAAGATGAAAAGATGAGTGAGTTTACAAACGGGCGGCTTGGACGCGACCGTACTCGACGCGCCATGGTGCGCCAGTTGTACCGCAAGCTCGACAAGACGCAGGAATGGGCGGAGAACAACTACTACCACCTACCCATCGATCAACAAAACGCTGCGCTTGTACCAGTTAGCGCCTTCTGGCGTGACTATGCTAATCACGGCGGCAAGACCCCATTTCTGTCAACCAACCTAGCCGAGGCGTCGCGCAATTTCACGGAGATGATGTTCGCCCTAGCCGTGCTCGACCTGCCCTTCGAGGCTGGCAAACACGACCGCGAGTTGAAGGGTCAGCTTTACTCGCTGACGGCCGCAAGCCCGGCAGTGATCTACCATCAACAGATCCGCCCCACGAACACCACCGGCGAAAAGACGGCCATCCTCATCAGCCAGAATTTTTTCCGGCACGGCGACCGCTACCGCCATCTGAACAACGAAAAGCTCGACAAGTTCATCACCGACGAATTTCTCGCCCATACTGTTTATGGATGCCAGGTGGTGGCGACCAACCCGACCTCGTCGCGACAGAAACTCGACCTGCTGCTCCAGGTGCCGCGCGGCGCGATCCCCGTGCTCAACGGCAAATACACCCGCGGCGTCCACGTCGACTTGCAGCCGTATCACACGAAGACGATCGAGTATTACTTCTACTTCCCGTTCACCACGGGCAACGACGAGAAGACGTTCGCACACTACCCGGTCCACGTGGCCCGCGAGGGAAGCTTGATAGCATTTGCCAAGGCGATTCGGTTCAACGTGGTTGAAAAACCCAGCAAGATCGACAAGCAGTCGTGGGATTATATCTCGCAGCACGGCTCGCAGGACGACGTGCTCAAGTTTCTGGGCACGCACAACCCCGGCAGAGTCAAGCTCAATCGCATCGCATGGAGGATGCAGAACAAAGTTTCCTTCCGCGCCGTCGTCGAACTGCTTGATCAACGGCACATCTATGACAATACGCTCTGGTCATACGCGTTGAAGCACAATCACCTGCCCACGCTTCGCCAGTTTCTCAAGCACGCCGACCGATTCGTCAGTCGGTGCGGCAGTTATATCGACTGCAAACTGCTGACGATCGATCCCGTCGTACGCAAGACATACCAGCACATGGAGTACAGCCCGCTGGTCAACGCCCGCGCCCATCAATTGGGCAGGACACAACAGATCCTCAACAACCGGTTCGGCGCCCAGTACCGCCGATTGATGAAAACGCTGACCTACCGGCCCAAGCTCGACGATGACGACCTGATGGCCGTAACGTATTACCTGCTGCTACAGGATCGGACCGAACAGGGCATGGCGTTCTTCGAGCGCGTGAACCCCGACAAGTTGGCGACACGACTACAGCACGACTACATCACGACATATCTCGATTTCTTCACGGACGGCACCAGCACAGCACGGCGCATAGCGTCGCGTTACAAGAACCATCCGATCGATCTCTGGAGGCAGCGCTTCGCCAAGGTGCTCGCCCGGATTGACCAGATAGAGGGCAAGTCGGGCCGGACCGTCGACCCCGGGGACCGCACGCAGGTGCAGACCCGGCTGGCCTCAACCGAGCCAAGCTTCGATTTCAACATCGATGCACGTCACGTCACGCTGAATTACCAGAACGTCAATAAATGTCGTGTAAACTATTACCTGATGGACATCGAGTTGCTGTTTTCACGCCAGCCGTTCGTGCAGCAATACTCGAGCCATTTTTCGTTCGTCCAGTCGAACCAGACGTCCACGATTAATCTGCCCCCGACCAAAAAGACTTACCGGTTCGCGCTACCGACGGAACTTGCCAATCGCAATGTCATGGTCGAGATTACCGGCGGCGGCGTGACCAAATCACAACCCTATTTCTCCAACGCACTGACGGTTCAGGTGATCGAGAACTACGGCCAGGTACGCGTCGCCCACCGCCGCAATGACAAGGGTTACCCGAAGGTGTACGTCAAGGTGTATGCGCGCATGAAGAACGGGCAGGTGCGGTTCTACAAGGACGGCTACACCGATCTACGCGGCCGTTTCGATTACACGTCGCTGAACACCAACGAGTTGGATTTAGTCGACAGGTTCAGCCTGCTGATCCTCAGTGAAAAGGACGGCGCCGTGGTCCGCGAAGCCGGCCCGCCGAAGAGATAAGAAGACGGTGACCACTGGGTATGCGGAAGATCACCCGTGGCGAGGACATTCCATTGGGGACTTCCTCTCAGATTATAAGATGCGATTTTATACACTTTTACGGCTGCACCTGCGGGCTACGCTGCGACAATCAACCAGTACTTGAAACACGCCCGCCCAAGCAGACAGTGCAGCACCACCCTTTCTGCCTTGAGCCGGCCGCCCGGGCCGATTAACATACCGGCCCAACGTAACAGGGAACTGGCAACGTGGAACAAGCTCTGTCTATCTCGATTTTTCTGGCATTCGGGATGGTGTTTGTGCTGGCCAACCTGTTGGTCGGAAAGCTGGTGCGGCCGGCGATGCCCAGCGAGGAAAAGCAGGCGATCTACGAGTGTGGCGAGCCGACAATCGGCAGCAGCTGGGTGCAGTTTGACCTGCGGTTTTACATCGTGGCGTTGTTCTACCTCGTATTCGACGTGGAGGTGGTGCTGATCTACCCGTGGGCGGTCATCTACCGTGAAGCGCCGGTCGTGGCCTTGGTGCTCGGAGCGCCGTTCCTTGGGATCGTGGTGATCGGCTACGCTTACGAGTGGTACTCGGGAAGCCTCGACTGGGTTCGCTCAAGCGTGAACACGTCGTTCAAGAGCGCCGTCGATATGGGTCAACTGGCACGCCGTGACCCCGAGGCATTGGCGGATGAGTCCGAGGCAGCGGCGGATGAGTCCGAGGCAGCGGTATAAAGGATAGGGTTATAAATTATTTAATTGTGATTCTTGAGTTGTAGTGCCGGTGGAGTGCAGGGACCCGCACAACGGCAAATCACTAATCACCCATTTCACTCATGGCTGATCGATACAAATCCGTGTTGCTGTTTGGTGCTCCCGGTGCGGGCAAGGGCACGCAGGGTAAGGTGATCGGCGCCATCCCAGGGTTCCACCATTGCGCCAGCGGCGACATATTCCGCTCCGTGGACGCCAACACGCAACTGGGCAAGATCTTCTTCGAGTACAGTTCACGGGGTGAACTGGTGCCTGACGACGTCACTGTCAAGATGTGGCGCGAAACGATGGAGGACCGGATCAAGTTAGGCGCCTACAACCCCGCCCGCGACCTGCTGCTGCTTGATGGCATCCCACGCACGGTCGAGCAGGGGCAGATCATGGACGCTCAAATCGAGGTGCTGCGAATCGTTCATCTAGGCTGCGACGACCCGCAACCGTTATTCGAGCGACTTCGCTTACGTGCGCTCAAGCAGGGCCGCCAAGACGACGCCGATGAAAAAGTCATTCGCAATCGCTGGGATGTGTATGAGCGTGAGACCGCCCCGGTACTCGCTCACTATCCCGATGAGCTGATCGCGGATATCAACGCCGTAGGCACGCCGGCCCAGGTACTGCGTGCGGCCCTGGAAATCGTCGAGCCTATTCAAACCGAAAATTTCGTGACGTTTGAGGATTGACGTACGCGTTGCGGGCAGCGTCCTCGATGCCGAGAACCGAATTTCACCCGTCCCGAATGAGCACAAGAAACCTGCCGCGTCGATCCCTAACGATGAGCATTTGAGAAAATTCTTCTGGGGAGACCCCGCGCCGTCCCTTACAACAGATTCACAATCTGATCGGTCTTATACCGGCATCGGGCAATTACCAGGTATACGTACTCCACAGGCTCGGATACGCACAGATGATCGCACGCAATGCGATCATCATCGCTTGGATTATACGCGTGATACGCTCGCATGCGGCTCGCGGTTAAACGCAGGATGGGAGTGGTTTTCAGTACACCACGGCAGTGGCGTCTTCGATGGACTCTATCACCTGGCGCACGTGGAACGGCTTCTTGAGGTAACCGTCGAAGCCCTTGGCGAGCAACGCCTGGGCCTGACCGTCGGTCAGCTTACCGGACATGGCCAAGATCTTGGTCAGTTGCAGATCGCCATTGTCGTGGACGAGTTTGAGCACGCGATCGCCGTCAATATCACCGAGATGAATGTCGATCAGCATGACATGCGGGCGGAACTTCTCACACTCGACACCCGCGGCGAACCCACTATGCGCAGTATGCACCTCGTAGCTGGCCTGCTCGCTGAGCACTTTCTCCAGCACGTCGACGATTTCAGACTCGTCATCAACGATCAGCACGCGCGTGCTGCCGGATTGAAGCCCGTCGAGCGGGATGCTGTGCGCCTTCATAAAGCGGACCAGCGAGTTGATCGGAATTCGTCGATCTTTCGATCCCGGAATCCGATAACCTCGCAACTGGCCCGAATCGAACCACTTGCTGACCGTGCGTGGGGCGACATTACAGATCTTCGCCACTTCACCGGTGGTAAGTATGTCTTTTTGACGTGGCATGTATTGGGGCCTTTCTCTAGCAACTCCCACCGGGCACGAGACCATGCTCGGATATTTCTATTTCGGCACGCGGGGCGGGCCGGTTAACCATGACGGAAATAAAAAGGGGGATGGCCCGTAAATACAGTTGAAATAAGGAGTTTAAAAATTTCCTGGGCCTGACGGCCACGCGTTTAACCGCCCGAGACCGGGGGTATTAACGCCAATTCGTCGCCGTCAGATAACACGCAGGCCGGATTCGTATATTGCGCGTTGACCGCAACGGCCAACCGGTCGCGCCATCGGGCGATGGACTCGTGCGTCTGTGAAAGTTTTTGCAACGCATCTGCCACGGTTACACCGTTCGGTAGTTCCAACTGCAACTCTCGTTGCCCCACGTCGTACGCCAATTCGGCGAACAACAACACGCTGACACGAAGTGGATGGCTATCGCGTGGCATAGGCTACCGGATTAGAGGAAGAAACGGCACACGCTGACCGGCCTGGGCCTCGGCGTCGATCAGTGGCAGGCGTACGAATCCGTCGGCATCGACGGTGTGAACCAAGTCGCCCGACCCGTGCCATTGGATCACCTCCGCGATCCCCTGGCCATTGAGCCGCGCAGCGCGAAATACCTGACGTTTTCGTTTCGCTTTTACGCCATTGCCGAGCGTTACCTGTAACCAGGGAAGGTCAGCAGCCTGGCCGAGCATGGCTCGAATCACCGGCCAGACGAACAGGTGAGCCGTGATCAGCACGCTGACGGGGTTGCCGGGCAACCCAAGCACCAACTTGTTCCCGTCACGCGCCACGAACAGCGGTTTGCCCGGCTGGATTGCCACACCGTGCAACACCACCTCGAGCCCGAGCCGTTGCCACGCCCAGGGCAACAGATCGCGCTGCCCGACGCTCACGCCGCCGACGGTAATCACCAGGTTAGATTGGCCGATTGCTTCGCGCGCAGCGTCAAGCGTCTGCTCCGGTTCATCGGGCACGTGCTCGTTCATGATCGGCGAAGCACCCAGTGCATTGAGAAGTCCGGCAAGTAGCGGACCGTTCGAGTTGCGGATCTGCTGCGGCTGCAACTGCGCCGTCGGCGTCTGCGGGGCCATCACCTCGTCGCCGCTGGTGAGCAGGGCCACGCGAGGCTCGGCTGACACTTCGAGTTGTGTCGCACCCACGGCGGCGGCGGCGGCGAGGTGATTCGCCCCCAGCCCGGTGCCCGCCGCGACCAACCGCTGGCCCGTCGAAGCGTCACTGGCACGTGCGTGAATATTGTGGCCGGGCTCGACTGATTCAACCAGAAATCGCACCCGCTCGGACCGATCGCCGCTCTCGACCTGGGCCTGTTCGATCGGGATGACTGCGTCGGCACCCGGTGGTACGGCCGCACCCGTGGCGATTCGAAGCACCGATGCAGGATCATCGGGATATTCAGCGATCGGCGCACCGGCAGCAACGGCACCCGCCACCGTAAACAGGCGATCGACCGCCACCTGGCCGCTTCGCACGGCAAAGCCGTCCATGGCTGATCGATTAAACGGGGGCTGATCACGATCGGCATGCACGTCCTCTCGAAGCACTGCACCACGCGCGTCAGCCAACTCGACTCGGCGCGTACCCACCTTCCGCACGTGCGAGAGAATTGTTCCCAGTGCCTTGTCGTAATCGATCAGTTTGTCTGCTGGCGACATTGTATCACCGGCCAGCAGTGTAACGATCTGACCTGCAAAGTCCAAGAGTTTATACGATGTGACACGCCAAATTGCCAAACGCGAGCAAGCACTCAGCGTCAGGTTCAACAATGCCACACCCAAAATCCTCAAACGCATCCGTGCCGTGGCAGCGGGTCACGCTGGAACGAATCGGCCCGGTCGAGGCAACGGTCGGCATGATCTCGCTGCCGTTGCCCAAGCTGCCCGCCAACGGGCTTCGGATTGACCACGCGCCATCCGACTCGATAACGGTTGGGTGGTGGCGCCGCGGACAACGGCCGCGCCGGGTCATTGCCTACCTCCTCGCCGATGACGGCCTGCCAGCCATTGTGAAACTCACGCAGGCAGCAGCACCCTCCGCCCCGGCTGCCGCCGCGTGGACCGTCGAGTCGCGAACCACGTTAGAGCACGTGGACGCACCCAAGCACAACGTGGACAACACCCCCGCGCTACGCAGCATCCCGGCTGACCAGTGCCTCACCGTCGAATCCGAGATCACCTTGACCTACGCCGGGCGGACGCTGCGCCTTCAGGCGTGCGCCACCGGGCACCGCGGAGAGGGCGTTTACAACTGGCACGACGTGCAGATCGATCCGCTGTGGGAAAACCAGGTCGCGCAAGCGGTCCGCATCGGCGGCATCATCTACAACGGTGACACCTACCTTCGCGTCGACGTGTACCTTGTCCTGTTCGCCAATGGTGTCGCCGACATCGCCGCACACTTCGTAAACACGAAGTTGCACATCGAGGGCAACGAGTATCACGGCCTGCCGATGATCCGCCTGGCCGGTGACGGGCTGCAACCGATCGATGCGATTGTTCCCGCCGACGGGCTGCGACATCAATTGGGGGATGTTGCAATCAACCTCGCGGATTGTGCGGTGTTGTCCAGCATAAAGAGGCCGGGCAGAATAATAAACGGCGGCGATTTCGTGTTGTGGTGCCCGTTTAGCCGTACTTCATTCCCGCTGATCGAAGATGCACAGGCAGTCGAATGGTTTGCGGGCTTTGCGCGAACCGTGCGGATGCAACTGAGTCTTTCCGATGCGCCGCCAGTGATCGCGCGATATCGCGCGCCGAACTGGTGGTATGCGTTGTGCGACGAACTCTGGCCCGGGCAATACTTGCCAGTTCGCGGCGGTGCCGAGAACCTGGGCGAGGCGACGGCTGACAATATCCGAATGCACATGGCGCGTGGACGATTTCATGCCGGCTTCGCCTATAAAGGTGGTAACGACGGCGACTCGGGGATCGGCCTGTTGCAGAACTACTATCTAACCGGTCGGCCGGAGTTGCTCGAAGACGCCCTGGTCTACTGCTACTTCTGGGCCGACCTGATGGTTGATCACACGGACTTCACATCCCATCAAACCAGGGGCGGTTGGCCCTGGAAAACATGCGCTTATTGCAAGTTCCGCGACGTGCTGATGGGCTACCTGGAAACGGGCGACCCGTACTTGCTCGACCTCACCGAGATGTGTGCGGAAAGCTACTGGCAATGGTTTCGCGCCAACTGGCCTCGCGATGCGATCGGGCGCGATGCTTTCTCGGTTGCCGCCTGGGCGCTGATGTGGCGGTTTCTTGACACGCAGCACGCACGCGAGCGCTGCGCTGAGTTTGTACGCATGCTCCAAACCGTGCTCGATGCCAATGGAACGGTCGGTGGCCAGATGGGTGTCGGGCCTCACCCCGGTTATCACTCGTCGCTTTATATGACCGGCGTGGCGATGATCAGTGTTCTTGAGGTCTGCCAAGCCATGGAACAGATGACCGAGACACCGAAAATCACGGAATTGGTCAACATGCTCCAAGTCATGGGCAAACATTTTCTGCGCACCGACGTGGAACTTTTCCCTTCATCGTACGGACGACCGTGGGACTGCAAGGCAACTATAGTCTGGAAATCACTTGCTTGTCGCATTTTTCCCGAATCGGCACGGCTTCAGGGATTCGAGGACGAGGCCACACATCAAGGGCTTGATCGGTGTTACGACAGGTCGGCCCAGAACCTCAACAAATGGGCCGATCGAGGCCGGTCCGGCATGCAGATGATGCATCCGCACTACTACGAAGCGTTGTTGGTCGGTGCCCGTTGGTGCGGTGCCGGCGTGAGACTCAAACCGATCAGGATGCAAAGGCACTGGCCCGACCACCAGATGATCGCGACGCCACGGGGGCAATTGATGATCACCATCAAACCGGGGACTCACAGTCATACCACGTTTTCATTCGACGCGTCAGAGGAGTTTCCCGTGGAGGTCGCCTGCGGCGATCAGGTTAAGAAGACGACAAGCAAGGGGTCTATAACACTTCGGCTTTCCGACACGCCACAATCATGAGGCGCAACCACTGACTGGCCACGATGAGATTTGGCCGACCCGGTGCTGACGGTACAATGCCGGTTCGCTACACTGACTCAATGCTCAAGGCGGTTGTGTTTGATTTTGATGGCGTGATTGTCGATTCCGAGCCGCTGCACTTCCGTGCCTTCGCGCGGGTCGCCGAGTCGATCGGGGTGACGTTTGATTATGATCACTATGTGCAGCACATGATCGGCTACGACGATCGTGATGTCTGCCGGCTGCTGTTGGCGCGGGCTACCGGCACCGGTGGTGACGCAGGACCGGACAAGTGTTCCGTAGACGAGGACCACGTTTGCGCCCTGAAAGATCGGAAGGGAAAATTATTCGAGCAGATCGTCGGTGACGGCGTGGCCGCGATCCCGGGGGCGGCACGCCTGATAGAAACCGCATCATCGCAGATGCCGATCGCGATCAGCAGCGGTGCAACGCGTGCAGATATTGATTTGATGCTCGATGCCCTCGGGCTCACCGGGAGATTCGATCCGATCGTGTCGGCTGACGACGTGGCGAGATCGAAGCCGGACCCCGAGAGCTACCGCCAGGCGGTCGCCGGGGTCGCGGCAGGCAACCCGCACCTGCGCCTGGAGCCGGGCGACTGCCTGGCAATCGAAGATACGGCGGCCGGCATCGAATCAGCGCGGGGGGCCGGCCTCTGGACGCTTGGGCTGACAACGAGCGGCCCGGCGGAAAGGCTGACGAGAGCTCACCGAATCGCCGAGTCGTTGGAGGGATTGACGGTTGAACGATTGCAACAGTGGCTCAGTTGAAGCCGGGTTTTGGTAGCGGCAGGTATTGCCGCAGGTTCCCTGACGACTGTTGACATCACTGCGGGGGACTGGTCTGCGGTGAACGTCGACGCGTAAGTGAAGAGGCAGGTTGTAACGTTGGACGACCCGTCGAACCATGCACCCTTAATGTTAGGCGTCAGCGGCCTGCGTGGCCGCGTTGGTCAATCACTGACGCCGATGGTGGCAGCGCAATACGCCGCCGCCTTCGGGCGGTGGCTGAAGGACCAGCCGAGCGAACCCTCCACGCCCGAGCCGTGGCGCGTGGTCATTGGGCGCGACAGCCGCCCATCAGGTCAGATGCTCGAGCGTGCCGCGGCGGCGGGCCTGATCAGCGTGGGCTGCCGCGTGACTCACCTTGGCATTGCGACCACGCCCGGTGTGGCGCTGATGACGCGCCAGCTTGGTGCGTGTGGCGGCATGGTCATCACCGCCAGCCACAACCCTATTCAATGGAACGGACTGAAGCTGATCACCCGTGACGGCATGGCGCCGCCGCCCGACCAGGTTGAGCAGATCATCAAGACATTCGAGACGGACACCGCCCAAGCTGTTGATCTTCACCAGCCACAGGATGTCGAGCACGATGATTCGACCGCTGAGACACACGTCCGTCGCATCCTCGATCATATCGACGGCGACGCCATTCGGAAGCGCAAGCTTCACATCGTGCTCGATAGTGTACACGGAGCCGGCGGACCATCGACGGCGATGTTGCTGGGCAACCTCGGCGTCGAGGTCAAGCACCTGTTCGCGGAACCCACAGGCCAGTTTCCGCACCCGCCCGAGCCGACGCAACAGCATCTGACACAGTTGTGCGCCGCCGTCTGCGACCATGACGCCGACCTTGGCTTCGCCCAGGATCCCGATGCAGACCGACTGGCGATCGTCGATGAAACTGGCGCCTATATGGGCGAGGAGTACACCTTGGCGCTCTGCTCCCTGCATCTGCTGACTCGCGCAGATGGCGGCATCGGAGGGCCGCGTGCCGTGGTCACCAATCTATCAACGAGTAGAATGATCGATGATATCGCCAGCACCCACGGGGCCGAGGTGATCCGTACGCCGGTGGGTGAGGCAAACGTCGCGGCTAAGATGCGACGGCACGATGCGATAATCGGCGGCGAGGGAAATGGCGGCGTGATCTTCGCCAATGTCGGTTTCGTGCGTGACAGCCTGGCCGGCATCGGCCTGATCCTCGAAATGATCGCGAAGCGCGATCAATCCGTCTTACGACTGGCCATCGATATACCGTCGTACACAATCATCAAGGAAAAAGTGGCATTCGATGGCACCGTGTCCGCAGAAGCCCTCGCCACGGATCGAATCGCATCGATGATCCGCGCGCAATTTCCGGATCAGAAGATTGACACGCAGGACGGCGTGCGCGTTGATTTTCCTGATCGATGGGCGCACGTGCGGCCAAGCAACACCGAGCCGATACTACGCATTATCGCCGAGGCGAAAAATGAGCCTGATGCCAGAGAGATGATTGGGTGCGTTCGTCGCTTACTGGGTCTCAATCCAGCCTAGCGGATATTTCAAGTGTCGTATTCAGCCGGGCGATCTGGCTGCCGTGTTATCTAATTTCGCCTGCGTTACCAGCCGCCGACCCCGCGGCGGCGTGAAGACAACCTTGAGAGATACTTCACGGTCGAGCGCCTTGTCGCTGGGCAACTTCACCGGAAACAGGTATGCCCTTGTGATCGACTCATAGTACCGGCGTTGCTCAGCAAGTGTGCGTGTGGTGACGTCCCATGCGTACAGCCTCTTCGATGCCTTCTTATCGTCGACGGTGTGCAATTCGAGATGGAAATTCCCGACGCCCTTGACCGAATCACCCATCTCGTCGAACAACTCAATGCGCGCTTCCAATACAACCTGGCCATCGTTCACCATGAAGCGCGTGGATGGATATACGCGCATCCGCACGGGCTTGACACGCCAATAGTCGCCGGCGGTGGAATTCATATGATCCCCCGGCGGCGGCTCGCCCTTGGATTTGCAGCCGACAACGACCAATGCGCCCACAAGAAACATCGGCGCCAGGCGGCGAGTCGCCAGACATCGCAGGTGGCAGAGCATGACGCGAGGATAGTTGCGATCACGGTGCCGTTCAAGGTATCTGCCACACCGACTCGCAAATAATGAAGCGCTCGCCGACCAGGCATTCAACCAGCTTCATCGGGCGAAACGCGATCTCGAAGTTGGTGATCATCGAGATCGGTCTGGTAAAACACGTTTTCGAGTTGCGGATCGTCCATGACGGCGGCCACCATCGTTTTTCACGAGAAATCCTTTCCGCCCTGGCGGTTTAGCACGGC
Organism: Phycisphaerae bacterium; assembly: GCA_963577075.1. Classification (GTDB taxonomy): domain Bacteria; phylum Planctomycetota; class Phycisphaerae; order Phycisphaerales; family Phycisphaeraceae; genus CAUYYV01. The sequence goes on along the minus strand of CAUYYV010000001.1, from coordinate 5,523 downwards.
CCCGTTGTCTCACATGGGTTGCGTGGTGGCGATCGGCATGTCGCTTGGTCATTGCTGCGTCGGAGCAATGCCGGATATCCACCTTTGGCCACAGCATCACGTTTGTACGCACAGGCATGTCGCCGACGGATCCCGACCGGTGCGTGGCAACTGTGTTAGAGGGCCGCGAAAAGATTTTGACCCGATGGGCATAATCGGGCCTGGCGACGGCCCGATTACGCCCCAGGCGGAATTAGCGTGGTCCGAGGCTTGCCAAACACCGATCGGTAGCCCATAATTAGACATGGCGGTCCTCCGCCTTGACCCCACGCAACCTTGGGACCCCGGACCCCCGGGTTTTCCGGTCGGCAGTCGAGCACGACGCGCTCACGGATGGCCCCGACGGCAACGGACCTGCCCACCGCCACGCGCAGTGGCTTGGTTTTATTGCCCGCGAACTCATAGTGAGATCACCATGGCGCTAAGTCGCCGCAAGTTAGGCGAGCAACTCAAGCGGGCGGGCATCGTCAACGACAAACAGATTGACGAGGCGCTGACCATCGCCGAGGGCCAGGGCAAGCGGATCGGCGAGGCGTTGGTCGAGTTGGGCTACGCCACCGACGAGGCCGTCGCCAAGGCCTTGGCCAAGCAGTATGACATGCCGTATCTCGATTTGGGCGATGCCGATGCGATCGACACGGACAACTTCAAGTTGCTCGAGCCGGACTTCATCAAGAAGTACCTGGTTCTGCCCTTGGCGCAGAGCAACGGCAAGGTGCGCGTCGCCATTCACGACCCGCTTGACCTTGAGGTGTTGGACAACCTGCGTTTCAAGATGCCCGGTGATATCGAAACGGTTGTCAGTTCTCGTACCAAGATCAAGGAGGTGATTGACGAGGCGTTCAGCGAAACGCAATCGAGCATCGACAAGGAAATTAGGGAAATGTCGATGGACGCATCGATCGACCGTGGCGGCTCGATCGACTTGGGTTTTCTGAGGGGCAAGTCGATCGACCAGGGCCTCTCGATCGACGAGTCGGGGAGCAACCAGGGGGGTGAAGGACCGATTGTTCGACTGGTCAACCAGATCATCCAGGAAGCGGTGCGGTCGCGGGCCAGCGACATCCACATCGAGCCATTTAGCGACCGTGTCAGGCTGCGGTATCGGGTCGATGGTGTCTGCCACGAGCGTGACACCATCCCGAAGCGGACGCAAGCAGCGATGACGGCACGGATCAAGATCCTCTCGGGCATGCGCGTCGAGGAGAAGCGTAACACGCAGGACGGGCGGATCAAGATGAAAATCGGGGAGGACACCATCGATTTTCGCGTCAGTTGTTGTCCCTGCTACCACGGCGAGAGCATCGTCCTGCGTATTCTGAGGCCTGATGCGGTGCGGATCGGGCTGTCTAACCTGGGCATGCGTGACGACACGCTCGACTCGTTCAACCAAATCATCCGCCGCCCCAACGGGATCTTTCTCGTCACCGGGCCGACCGGTTCAGGCAAAACGACGACGCTTTACACGGCGTTGGACGTGCTCAACCGCCCGGACATCAAGATTATCACCGCCGAGGATCCGGTCGAGTACAACTTCAAGGGCATCAACCAGTGCCAGGTCAATGAAGGGATCGAGTTGAGCTTCGCGCGTGTGCTGCGCGCCATGCTGCGTCAAGCACCCGACGTGATCCTAGTCGGCGAGATCCGCGACTTCGACGTGGCAACGGTCGCCATCCAGGCGGCACTGACCGGCCACCTTGTTTTCTCAACGCTGCACACCAACGACGCGCCGTCGGCAATCACGCGACTGATTGACATCGGCGTCAAGCCGTTCCTCGTCGCCAGTTCAATCCAGGCGGTGCTGGCCCAGCGGCTGGTGCGGATCCTCTGCGAATCGTGCAAGCAGCCGGAATCCGAGCCAAACCCGCGGCTGGTCAGGCTGTGCGGCTTGAAACCCGAGGATATTGCCGCCACCCAGCTGTTCAAGTCGAAAGGCTGCAAGAAATGCAGCGGGACGGGGTATAAAGGGCGAAAGGGCATTTACGAGTTGATGGTGATGGACACGCAACTGCGCGACATGGCGTTCAAATTGGCGCCGCTTAACCAGATACGTGACGCGGCGATCGCTGGAGGAATGCGTAACCTGCTCGGTGATGGCAAGCTGAAAATACTCGACGGCGTCACGACGCTTGAGGAGTTGGCCCGTATGGCGCAGGCTGACGGGCTGAGTGACAACGAAGCAGAACCTGAGGCCGCTGGGGACGCGGCCTGACCCGGAGTTGGTGATGTCGACCGTGCATATTGACCGTCTTCTCGATACGGCGATCAAGCAGAGCGCCAGTGATATCCACCTGACCGTGGGCCTGCCGCCGACACTGCGTATCCGGGGCCGACTGATCCCATTGAAGACCAAGGTGCTGCTGCCAGAAGACACGCTCGCGTTGATGAAATCGATCGCACCCGAACGGTCCCAGAACGAGATCCAAGAGGAGGGCGGATCGGACTTCGGGTTCGCCTACGGAACCGAGGCGCGGTTTCGCGTGGCGATCTTTAAACAGAAGAACCACGTTTCGATCGTGTTACGCCTGATTCCGACCAAGCTGCTTTCCATCAAGGAAATCGGGCTGCCGGAAGCGGTACTCGATCTTTGTCGGCGACCTCAGGGGTTGTTTCTCGTCACCGGGCCGACCGGCTCGGGCAAGACCACGACACTGGCGTCCATGATCAACTTCATCAACAACGAGGTGGACCGCCATATCATCACGATCGAGGATCCGATCGAGTATTACTTCGAGCACGGCAAGAGCATTGTGAATCAGCGTGAGGTGGGCAACGATGTACCCAGCTTCGCCGAGGCGCTTCGCCGTGCCTTGCGGATGGATCCGGATGTGGCGATGGTCGGCGAAATGCGTGATCTGGAGACGATTGAGGCGGCCGTACGTGCGGCGGAGACCGGGCACCTCGTGTTCGGCACACTGCACACCACCGGCGCCTCCGGCACGATCAACCGAATCATCGACGCCTTCCCGGTCAACCAGCAAGCCCAGATCCGCGTGCAGCTTTCAGCGTCGCTCAAGGCCGTGCTCAGCCAGCAACTGCTGCCGAGGATCGACCGCAAGGGCATGGTGGCAGCCTATGAGTTTCTCATGGTAACCCCGGCGATCTCGAACCTGATCCGCGAGAACAAGACCTTCCGAATTGACTCGGCCATCCAGACGGGTAAGAAATACGGAATGCAGCTCCTCGATGACCATTTATGGGACCTTTACACCAAGCAGATCATTTCTGCCGAGGAGATGATCGACAAGGCCCGCAACCCCCCGTACTTGGTAGAGAAGGTGCATGAAGCAGGCGGAACGGTTAACCGCGAAGAATTGGAAGACGCTGACAGCGAGTCCGTTGCACAGAACGCCTGAGCAACAAATCGACCCCGTAATGGGGAAAATTCACGGCACCTATCCCCATATAAACCATCTGTCTAATAACAATAACGGGTAAAGAGGGGTTGTTTTGCTGACGATCATTGCTATTGTACTTAGTGGATTGGCCTCGGAACCGCCGGTATTCAAGCCCCTGCATTACTTAAATAACCTGCACCAGACCATGCATTATGAAGAAAAAGGCCATAAGTTCGAATAAGACAATTGGTTTTTGAGGGTATTGAACGTGCGGGTGCGGAGGATCGTACTTAAGGGATAGCGTGTCTGAATCGTAGAGGTGCATCATGGCAAAGCGTAGAGATAGCGGCCGGTCACGCTTGGACGAGCTAAAGGGCCGGCGGATCGGTCGAGTCCTCACCAAGATGGGCAAGATCACCCGCGAGCAGGTCCACGAGGGCCTACAACTTCAATCCAAGAAGCGGGCGCCGCTGGGGCAGTTGCTCATCGAACTGGGCTACGTCACCGAGGAGGAAGTCAACGCCGCGCTGGCCGCCCAAAGTGGCATGGAGACTGTCGACCTCGACGCCCTGGACGTACCTGACTCGGTGGCGAGCATCTTGCCGGGCGAGACGGCCGAATCCTACCAGGTCGTGCCCATTGAGTTCGACGAGTCGTCCAACACGTTGACCGTCGCGCTCAAGAGCGCCGAGAACTTCCGCGTTATCGATGACCTGAAGATGTTGATGGGGTTTGACGTTAAACCCGTGCTCGCCAGCGCCGAGCAGATCGACCGCCTGATGGGCCAGTTCTACGGCCAGCAGGAAGGCGAGGAATCGCTGGCGGATCTGGTCGGTGAAATGGACGGTGATTCCACCTTCGACGGGCTGCGCGACCGCGGTGCGTCAATCGACCTGGACGAACTGCTGGCCGCCACGGAGGACAACAAAGTCAAGCGGCTGGTCAACCTCGTGCTGATGCAGGCTATCAAGGACCGCGCTTCAGACATCCACTTCGAGCCGTTTGAAGAAGAATTCAAGATGCGATACCGGATCGATGGCGTGCTCTATGAAATGGTGCCGCCTCCGATGCATCTTGCCGCCGCGATCACCTCGAGGATCAAGGTCATGGCCGATCTTGACATCGGCGAGCGGCGCCTGCCCCAGGACGGCCGCATCGAGTTGACCGTGGGCGGTAACCCGGTCGATCTACGCGTCGCCGTGCTGCCGACCATATTTGGCGAGTCGGTGGTCATGCGTATCCTCGACCGCACCGCCGTCCAGTTGGACATGGATCGGGTCGGCCTGAGGGACGACGACCTGGAAACAGTCCGCCAACTCATCAAAAAGCCCAACGGGATCGTTATCGTCACCGGGCCGACAGGCTGCGGCAAAACGACCACGCTCTACTCGGCGTTGATGGAGTTGAACAACATCGACGTGAAGATCCTGACCTCCGAGGACCCGGTGGAGTACGACCTCGACGGCCTGTGCCAGGTCCAGATCAACCCCGCCGTGGGCCTGACCTTCGCGCGTTCTTTGCGCAGCTTCCTGAGACAGGATCCCGACATCATCCTGGTCGGCGAAACGCGTGACCTGGAAACGGCGCAGATCGCCGTGCAGGCAGCGTTGACGGGGCACCTGGTCTTCACCACGCTGCACACCAACGACGCACCCAGTACGATCGCGCGCCTGCTGGACCTGGGACTTGAGGCGTTTCTGGTCACCACCACGATCGAAGGCATCATCGCGCAACGACTGGTCAAGCGGATCTGCGACAAGTGCAAGAAGCCTTACAACCCCACGGATCGCGAGTTGATGGAACTGGCGTTGACGCCGGCCGACATCGAGGGCCGACAATTATACCGCGGCGAAGGGTGCAAGCATTGCAACAACAGCGGCTACCGCGGCCGCGTGGGCCTGTTCGAGATCATGGTCCTCGACGACGAAATACGCGAACTGATCATGAACCAGGCATCGTCACAACTGCTTCATGCCGAAGCGCGCAAGCGGGGCATGCGCACGCTGCGCGAGAGCGGACTGCTGACTCTGTACGACGGGACGACGACGATCGACGAAATCGTGCGCGAAACCGTGGTGGAAGAAGAAGTATAAGGAGACCGTCATGCCCACATTCCAATACGAAGCGTTGAACGAAGGTGGAAAGC